>NZ_CP019728.1:1500000-1767500 GCF_002005405.1 Jeotgalibaca dankookensis | reverse complement strand
TGACTCAGGTTAAGTGAATAAGGGCGCACGGTGGATGCCTTGGCACTAGGAGCCGATGAAGGACGGGACTAACACCGATATGCTCCGGGGAGCTGTAAGTAAGCTGTGATCCGGAGATTTCCGAATGGGGGAACCCCATATCTGTTATAGGATATGACGTAGACGTGAATACATAGCGTGTACGAGGTAGACGCAGGGAACTGAAACATCTCATTACCTGCAGGAAGAGAAAGAAAAATCGATTCCCTGAGTAGCGGCGAGCGAAACGGGAAAAGCCCAAACCAAAGAGCTTGCTCTTTGGGGTTGTAGGACTGGGACATGGGATGACGTGAGATAGCAGAAGCCAACTGGAAAGTTGCGCGATAAAGGGTAAAAGCCCCGTATGCGAAATTGACCGTCACCCTACCAGTATCCTGAGTACGGCGGAACACGCGAAATTCCGTCGGAATCCGGGAGGACCATCTCCCAAGGCTAAATACTCCCTAGTGACCGATAGTGAACCAGTACCGTGAGGGAAAGGTGAAAAGCACCCCGGAAGGGGAGTGAAAGAGTACCTGAAACCGTGTGCTTACAAGTAGTCAGAGCCCGTTAATGGGTGATGGCGTACCTTTTGTAGAATGGACCGGCGAGTTACGATCCCATGCGAGGTTAAGCTGAAAAGGCGGAGCCGTAGCGAAAGCGAGTCTGAATAGGGCGAAGAAGTATGTGGTCGTAGACCCGAAACCAGGTGACCTACCCATGTCCAGGTTGAAGGTGCGGTAATACGCACTGGAGGACCGAACCCACGTATGTTGAAAAATGCGGGGATGAGGTGTGGGTAGCGGAGAAATTCCAATCGAACCTGGAGATAGCTGGTTCTCTCCGAAATAGCTTTAGGGCTAGCCTCGGACGTATAAATCATGGAGGTAGAGCACTGTTTGGACTAGGGGCCCTTCTCGGGTTACCGAATTCAGATAAACTCCGAATGCCATTGATTTAAGTCCGGGAGTCAGACTGCGAGTGATAAGATCCGTAGTCGAAAGGGAAACAGCCCAGACCACCAGCTAAGGTCCCAAAGTATCTGTTAAGTGGAAAAGGATGTGGGGTTGCATAGACAACTAGGATGTTGGCTCAGAAGCAGCCATCATTTAAAGAGTGCGTAATAGCTCACTAGTCGAGTGACCCTGCGCCGAAAATTTACCGGGGCTAAACAGATCACCGAAGCTGTGGACAGAACCATTGGTTCTGTGGTAGGAGAGCGTTCTAAGGGCGTTGAAGCTGGACCGTGAGGACTGGTGGAGCGCTTAGAAGTGAGAATGCCGGTATGAGTAGCGAAAGACGGGTGAGAATCCCGTCCACCGTATGACTAAGGTTTCCTGGGGAAGGCTCGTCCTCCCAGGGTTAGTCGGGACCTAAGCCGAGGCCGATAGGCGTAGGCGATGGACAACAGGTTGATATTCCTGTACCAGTTGATTTTGTTTGACCAATGGAGGGACGCAGGAGGCTAAGGAAAGCGTGCGATCGGAAGAGCACGCCCAAGCAACACGTCTAGTGGTGAGTCAAATGCTTACCGCTGTGAAGGACAAGTTGTGATGGGGAGGGAAATTTAGTACCGAAGTTCCCAATGTCACACTGCCAAGAAAAGCTTCTAGTTAGAAATCAACTGCCCGTACCGCAAACCGACACAGGTAGTCGAGGAGAGCATCCTAAGGTGAGCGAGCGAACTCTCGTTAAGGAACTCGGCAAAATGACCCCGTAACTTCGGGAGAAGGGGTGCTGACCACATGGTCAGCCGCAGTGAATAGGCCCAAGCGACTGTTTATCAAAAACACAGGTCTCTGCTAAATCGAAAGATGACGTATAGGGGCTGACGCCTGCCCGGTGCTGGAAGGTTAAGAGGAGAGGTTAGCCGCAAGGCGACGCTTTGAATTGAAGCCCCAGTAAACGGCGGCCGTAACTATAACGGTCCTAAGGTAGCGAAATTCCTTGTCGGGTAAGTTCCGACCCGCACGAAAGGCGTAACGATTTGGGCACTGTCTCAACGAGAGACTCGGTGAAATTATAGTACCAGTGAAGATGCTGGTTACCCGCGACAGGACGGAAAGACCCCATGGAGCTTTACTGCAAGTTGATATTGATTGTTTCTGCTACACGTACAGGATAGGTAGGAGCCGTAGAAGTCGGGACGCTAGTTTCGATGGAGGCATCATTGGGATACTACCCTTGTAGCAGGACCAGTCTAACCCGCCACCCTAATCGGGTGGGGAGACAGTGTCAGTTGGGCAGTTTGACTGGGGCGGTCGCCTCCTAAAGAGTAACGGAGGCGCCCAAAGGTTCCCTCAGAATGGTTGGAAATCATTCGTAGAGTGCAAAGGCAGAAGGGAGCTTGACTGCGAGACAGACAAGTCGAGCAGGGACGAAAGTCGGGCTTAGTGATCCGGTGGTACCGCATGGAAGGGCCATCGCTCAACGGATAAAAGCTACCCTGGGGATAACAGGCTTATCTCCCCCAAGAGTTCACATCGACGGGGAGGTTTGGCACCTCGATGTCGGCTCGTCGCATCCTGGGGCTGTAGTCGGTCCCAAGGGTTGGGCTGTTCGCCCATTAAAGCGGCACGCGAGCTGGGTTCAGAACGTCGTGAGACAGTTCGGTCCCTATCCGTCGCGGGCGTTGGAAATTTGAGAGGAGCTGTCCTTAGTACGAGAGGACCGGGATGGACACACCTCTGGTGTACCAGTTGTTCTGCCAAGAGCATCGCTGGGTAGCTATGTGTGGAAGGGATAAACGCTGAAAGCATCTAAGCGTGAAGCCCCCCTCGAGATGAGATTTCCCATCATCTAGAATGAGTAAGACCCCTGAGAGACGATCAGGTAGATAGGCTAGGAGTGGAAGTACAGCGATGTATGGAGCGGACTAGTACTAATCGGTCGAGGACTTAACCACGAATAAAACAAGGTGGTTGTAATGGCTTTGGTCAGCTGTTCATTGTGTTATGGATTCAGTTTTGAGGGAACGCAATGTTTCTTCAATTAAATAGAAAATGTGCGGTGACAAGGGCAAGAAGGTCACACCTGTTCCCATCCCGAACACAGAAGTTAAGCTTCTTAGCGCCGATTGTAGTGAAGGGTTTCCCTTTGTGAGAGTAGGACGTTGCCGCGCATTTTCTTTTTTTTGTTTACGGAGATTTAGCTCAGCTGGGAGAGCGTCTGCCTTACAAGCAGAATGTCGGCGGTTCGATCCCGTCAATCTCCATTGGTATATTTTTAAAACTTAAAAATATACTCATATTAAGTTTTCGAGTCATTAGCTCAGTTGGTAGAGCATCTGACTTTTAATCAGAGGGTCGCAGGTTCGAATCCTGCATGACTCATATACATTTGTATATGTATAAAAGCCGGCTTAGCTCAGTTGGTAGAGCATCTGATTTGTAATCAGAGGGTCGAGGGTTCAACTCCTTTAGCCGGCATATTTGCGGAAGTAGTTCAGTGGTAGAACATCACCTTGCCAAGGTGGGGGTCGCGGGTTCGAACCCCGTCTTCCGCTTTTGGATTTTTGCAGCCATAGCTCAATTGGATAGAGTACCTGACTACGAATCAGGCGGTTGTAGGTTCGACTCCTACTGGCTGCATTTTTACTTTGCTTGTTAACGGGAAGTAGCTCAGCTTGGTAGAGCACTTGGTTTGGGACCAAGGGGTCGCAGGTTCGAATCCTGTCTTCCCGATTAATCGATGTAACAACTCTCTTTGAGAGTTTTTTTTATACAAAAAAAGAGTTCTCACTGTTTAGTTAGTGAGAACTCTTTGCATTCTTAATTTTTATTTTTTAATCAATGTAGCCGCAGCTTTATCAACGATAACCGTAACATCAGGGTGGTTAACTAGAACAGTTGACGGGATAGCTGGATCTGCTTTTGTAGCTGTTACAAGATCTTTAACAGCTTGAGCTTTATTTTCACCAAAAGCCATTAAAATAATTTTTTTAGCTTTCATAATGGAAGCAAGCCCCATTGAATAAGCATAACGTGGAACATCTTCTTCTTTTTCAAAGTTTCTCTTGTTAGCGTTAATTGTTGATTGTGTTAACTCTACCTTATGGGTAACAGAGTCAAGAGCAGTTCCAGGTTCATTAAATGCAATATGGCCGTTTTCACCGATACCAAGAATTTGCAAATCAATAGGGTATTTAGCGAGGATAGCTTCGTAACGTTCAATTTCTGCTTGTTCTTCGTTTACGCCATTTGGAACGAATGATTCTTTAAATGGTTTATGGTTAAATAGTTTTTGTTCCATAAAGTATTGATAACTTTGTTCATGTGTTCCTTCTAACCCAACATATTCGTCTAAGTTGACTGAAATCGCTTCAGAAAAATCGACATCACTCTCTACTAGCTTTTCATAAACACGTTCTGGGGTAGAACCAGTTGCAAGACCAAACACCTTGGCACCATTGTCGAGTGCTTCTCTAATTAGTTGGTAAGCTTTTTCTGAACCTTCTTCAGCTGTTTTAGTATAAAGGACTTCCATTTTATTGTGTCTCCTTTTAATTATATTTGTAACCCCCATAATTTTAATTGTAATTGTCGAACTTGTCAATTGAGGCAAGGCAAGTCTCCTATACTTCAAAATCAACCTATTATGCGTTATAATAGAAGGTCAATAGAGGAGTTCTTTCTTTCTGTTTGACATGAAACCAATAATAGCATAGTATTTTAAGTATGATAGTCAAAATTAGTCAGGTGAAGGGAGGCGGATTGATTGAGTAATCAAAACATGTCTGATATTATCGAAGCCTATATTAAACAGATTCTCAAAAAAGAAGAACAAATTGAAATACGCCGGAATGAAATGGCAGTCCATTTTGATTGTGTCCCCTCTCAGATTAATTATGTCATCAATACTCGTTTTACGGAACAACATGGCTATTTAGTTGAAAGTAAACGTGGTGGTGGTGGCTATATCCGAATTATGAAAGTAACGTTTATGGATGAGGTTGATTTTTTAGATGAAATGATTCGGATAGTGGGTGACACTATTTCTGAGAGAGAAGCTTATGCAGTTATCCAGAATTTGTTTAATAAAAAAGTCATTTCAAAACGTGAAGGTGATTTAATCTTATCAATAATGGATAAGAGTTGTTTACAAACCTTTGGAGAAGATGAAAAAAAAGTCCGTGCGCATTTATTAGTCAAACAATTAAAAAGTTTACGTTTCAAGGAATAAGTAGTCAGTGAAATGGCAGTAAGGGAGGCATCAAGAATGGATGAACTATTTACAGAAAAAGCAAGTCGAGCGATTATCCTTGCGACTGAGGAAGTACAGCTCTTCAAGCATCAATCAATCGGGACGGAACACATCTTGTTAGGTCTTATTCGTGAGCCACAAGGAATTGCAGGGAAAATCCTGCGTGATTTTAACGTTGAGGAGAGACAAGTTCGTGAAGAAATTGAACAGATGCTAGGGTATGGTACTTCACGGCCAACCTTAAATAATTTTGTTCCAATTCCCTTTTCGCCTCGTGCTAAGATCGTCATGATGTATGCAACAACCGAGTCGCAAAAACTTGGTATGAAGTTAGTTGGGACCGAGCATATATTGATTGGCTTACTTAAAGAAGAAGTCTTAGCAGTTAAAATTTTAAAAAATTTAGATATTGATATTAACAAACTTCGTAAAACACTTTATGAAAAAATGGGTGTAAAACAACCACCTAAGGTTTCGAATAGAAATGGTAAGAAAGCAGTCAAAGATGCGGGCTTAACGCCTACTCTCGATTCGCTAGCAAGAGATATGACTAAGCTAGCACGTGAAGATGCACTCGATCCAATCGTTGGGCGTGATTTAGAAGTCAAACGAATTTTACAAGTTATCTCTCGTCGAACTAAAAATAATCCTGTTTTAGTAGGAGAGCCTGGTGTTGGTAAAACAGCAATTGTAGAAGGTTTAGCTCAAAAGATTGTAAATGGAGAAGTACCTGAACAATTAGCTAATAAACGCCTCATGATGTTAGATATGGGTTCTCTAGTGGCCGGTACAAAATACCGAGGCGAATTTGAAGAGCGAATGAAGAAAGTTATCGATGAAGTGTATCAAGATGGAAACGTCATCTTGTTCATCGATGAGTTACATACCTTAATAGGTGCGGGCGGTGCAGAAGGTGCAATTGATGCATCAAATATTTTGAAACCTGCTCTTGCACGTGGCGAACTTCAAACAATCGGTGCAACAACACTGGACGAATACCAAAAATACATCGAAAAAGATGCTGCATTGGAACGTCGTTTTGCGCCTATCCATATTGATGAGCCAACACCTGAAGAAACTGTAGCTATTTTACGGGGTTTAAAATCTCGCTACGAAGACCACCATCAAGTTGATATTACAGATGAAGCGGTAGAAGCAGCGGTTAAATTATCAACACGCTATATTACTTCGCGTCGCTTACCAGACAAAGCAATCGATTTAATTGATGAATCAGCAGCTAAGGTACGTTTAGATACAACAACAGATAAATCAACGGTTGTTAAGTTAGAAGAAGAAATTAAAGAATTAAATCAAGAAAAAGAAGCGGCTATTTTAGAACAAGATTTTTCTAAAGCAGCGAATATTCGAAAGAAAGAACAGTCACGGAAAAAACGTTTGGAACAAGCAAAAATAGAAGCTGTGAAGTCTTCTGAAAATAAGGAATACAGATTAAGTGTGGGAGCAGAAGATGTTGCTCAAGTTGTAGCCTTATGGACAGGTGTTCCGGTTAACCAAATGGAGCAAAAAGAAAGTGACCGTTTGATGCAACTCGAACAAGTTTTACATGAGCGTGTGATTGGTCAAAAAGAAGCGGTTGGAGCGGTATCACGGGCAATTCGCCGTGCACGTTCTGGATTGAAGGATCCTGAGCGTCCAATAGGAAGTTTCTTATTTTTAGGACCAACCGGCGTTGGGAAAACGGAACTAGCGAAAACATTAGCAGAAGCTATGTTTGGCTCAGAAGATGCACTAGTACGCGTGGATATGTCGGAATATATGGAAAAATTTGCGACAAGCCGTTTAATCGGTTCTCCGCCAGGTTATGTCGGGTACGACGAAGGTGGTCAACTAACAGAAAAAATTAGACAAAAACCTTATTCAGTTATCTTGTTAGATGAAATTGAAAAAGCCCATCCAGATGTCTTTAATATTTTGTTACAGGTATTAGATGATGGTCATTTGACAGACTCTAAGGGGCGTAAAGTCGACTTTAGAAATACTATTTTGATTATGACTTCTAACCTTGGGGCAACAGCTCTACGTGATGAAAAATCAGTTGGATTTAATGTAAAAAATGTTCAACATGATTATATCGCAATGGAAAAAAGAATTCGTGAAGAATTGAAAACAAGTTTCCGTCCTGAGTTTCTCAATCGTATTGATGATGCCATTGTCTTCCATTCGTTAGGAAAAGAGGAATTGCATGAGATTGTTAAGTTAATGGCAAATCAAATTGTGAAACGTCTCGTTGAGTTAGATATTCACGTTAAAATAACCTCAGCTGCGATTGATGTGATTGCTAAAGCTGGCTTCGATCCAGAATATGGTGCGCGCCCAATACGCCGTGCTATTCAAAAAGAAGTAGAAGATAAGTTAAGTGAAGAGTTATTAAGTGGCAATATTAATTATGGCGACTCAGTTACGATTGGTGCACGTAGTGGCGAAATTTATGTGACCGTTCGTAAGTCGAATAAAGAGCTAGCTGGTAGTAAAGCTTAAAAAAACGTTGATTCCAATTAAAGGAATCAACGTTTTTTTATTTGCTGTCTAATAAGTTGTGGTAGTCGAGTGTAATATCAACTTCGCATGGTCCTATTTCTTTAAAAATATCACGCTTAATGATTGTCAGGAGAAGTTGCGTATCGGTGGTAATTTTTTCTGGCAAGACAAGGTCAAAGGTTATTTTTTGATGTGTAGGTAAATCATCTACCTTAAAATCATGAAATTTTAAATTTAATTGATAAGAGTTTAAAATACGCTTAACTTTTCGGTAAATTCCAGTATGGTTTTCATTTTGTACAGCTATGGGATCTAAGTGACAGACTAAATCAATCCCAAGCTCGTTTTTGAAATGTTTTTCTAGCTTATCTGTAATCGCGTGAGCACGCTTTAAATCCCAACTCTCATCTACTTCTATATGAATTGAAGCATAAGTTTTATTTGGACCATAATTATGTACTAATAAGTCGTGATAACCAATCATCATTTCGTCAAACTGTTCAAAATGATGGATAATCTCAGCTAATTCCTTAGGACTGGGGCGAATACCTAGAAGATCATTCATTGAGTCGCGAATAATTTGAATGCCACTGTAGACGATAAAAATGGCTAATAAAGCCCCTGTATAGCCATCAATTTGCCAGCCAAAGATTATCTCAACAAGCGATGAAGCGATAACGATTAGTGTCGTGTAAATATCATTTAAACTATCTTGGGCAGCAACACGTAAGGTATTGGAGTGAATGAATGTTGCAGCTGCACGGTAGAAAAAGAATTGAATAAACTTTATTAAAATAGATACAATTAATAAAATAAAAATGATTGATCCAAACCCCAAATCACTTGGATTAAAAATTCGTACAATAGAAGTTCGTAAAAATTGCAAACCAACAAAAATAATAATAATAGACATAATAAGACCACTAATATATTCAAAACGTTGATGACCATAGGGGTGTTCTTTATCAGCGGGTTTTGAAGCAATTTGAAAACCCAATAAGGTCATAATAGAAGAAGCAGTATCAGATAAACTATTAACAGCATCGGTCATAATGGAAACACTTCCAGATAACCAACCAGCTAAAAGCTTGATAATAAATAAAATGAGATTGGAAATCAATCCGACAACACCAGCTAAAAGGCCTGTTTTAAGGCGCTTTGATTCAACCATTTCATTTTGAGTATAGATTTGTAACCATTTCGTTAACATGTTAAGACTCCCTTATTATTCATTCAACTCCTATTATGCCATACATTCTTAACCAAATAATTCGGAATACGTTTTCACATATGTTAGAATAGAGGTATATATGAGAGGAGCGATTAGTATGAAGAATTCAAAAAAAGCAATGTGGGTAGGAATTGCAGCAACAGCAGCAGTCGTAACAATCGCAGCTGTTTTAGCTTACGAAGAAGATGCAGTTGACCGCGTAGGATCTTATCTGAACCGTCAACGTCTAAAAGTTAAATTTAAAGGTAATGGACCAATCTTAAAAGTTATCGATGCTCTAGATGATAACGAGATTGATACACTTTTAAATATCTTTGACCGAACTGGAAGTCTAAAAGACTCAGCTCTTGATGCGTGGGATGATGTAAAAGACAAGGCTGTTGACTACAAAGAACACATTGAAGATAAACTTAAATAAATAAAAGATAGACGACTCTGGTATCTTACTAGAATCGTCTATTTTTTAACTTCCAAAACGCGAATGTAAAGCTAGATAACTCAATAATAAATCATCCATATCTTTTAAATTCAAGTCAACAATTTCCATAAATCGCTCAATGCGGTACTGAAGCGTGTTACGATGAACGTAGAGACTGGCTGCTGCTTGCGAGACATTTCCTAGGTTTTGCCACATAGAAAAAACTAAATCCGCTCCTCCAGGTATAGCTAGAATTGTCTCTTTAATGGAAGCGAGAATAGGACTTTTCGAAGTTGCTTCAAAGCTATAATGAGATAGAGCAGCTTGGGATAAGGTAGTAATTTGATCGTATTGTGTTTGTGAGCGTGTATCGTTAAAAACTTCTTGCTCTTCTAAAAATAAATGCGGTAAGCGCTCATTGACAGGCCAAATTTGTCCTAGATAAAGGGACGACTGGATTCCAAAGTCATCGTTGAGGACCGTTAAAATACTTTCTATTTCTTCTTTTAACTGAAGTTTTGAAGGGTTATAGACCACTAAAACCGCATCTTTGTCCGAAATAAAAAATCCATCAACGATAAAATGGATTGAATTCTTAAAAGCTTCTAACCAGAGCGTACGATCAAATGTTACACTATTAGTAAACTTCATAGATACTTGTAATAACTGAACAGAATCATAGTCAGTAGGAAAATGGGTTGAATCTTTGAAAAGAAAGTGCGCCCATCTATTTTCAGGCTGCGTGAGATAAGAAGTACCGGGAGTTATTAATTCCGTAATAAGTTTTCTCTCTCGGGTACTAATTGAGGATAATGGGATATGAATATAATTATTTTTATAAGGAACGGTAAAAAAAGTATCGTCCTGCCAAGGTAAATGGTTTAAGAGAGCATCTGGAAATAGCTCTAGTAGTAAATCATCCATAGATAATATGCCTCACAATCAATTTTAAAGTTATTCTTATTCTAGCATTAAGTGAAACGAATTGAAAAGAAGTCAGATATTCGCTTCTGTTAATAAGGTAAGGAGGAAGTGTTAAGTGAAAGAAGCAGAAAAAGAAGCTTTCATGCGAGAAGCTATTAACGAAGCAGAAAAAGCACGCGCCATAGGAGAGGTTCCAATTGGTGCCGTTATCGTGTTAGATGGCGAAATTATTGGAAGAGGGTATAATAAACGTGAAACAACACACGATGCAACGACACACGCTGAAATGTTGGCTATCCGCGACGCAAATCAGAGATTGAGTAATTGGCGGTTAGAGGATGCGGAACTTTTTGTCACCTTAGAACCATGCCCCATGTGTAGTGGTGCGATTATTTTATCGCGAATCAAAAAAGTTTATTATGGAGCAGCTGATTTAAAAGCTGGAACAGCGGGAACTTTGATGGATTTACTACAAGATGAACGATTTAACCATCAAGCTGAAATCGAGAGTGGTCTTTTAAAAGCGGAATGTCAAAATTTACTGCAATCATTTTTTAGAGAACTGCGTTTGAAACGGAAAGAAGAAAATCGGAAGCATTTACGCCGTCGCACTGAATAAGGCTTGAATTATCGAAGTGAGATGTGGTATACTAAATATTGCCGAAAGGCCTTACTGCAATGGCGGTCTTATGAATGAGTCAGATCCGGAAGGAAGCAGCTATAAGTAGGAGTCGCCATGTGCTGTAAGTTAATTAACCTAAAATATAACCACCCTTTTTATCACTTTATAATGATAAAAACGGGTGGTTTCTTTTATCTTTTAAACTAAATAAGGGTCTTCTAGAATTGCTATAACGATGCCCCCGGATTCAATTTGTTCCTTATAAAGAAGGGTAACCGGATCAACAAGACGTTCAGGTGAGAAGTAATTTAAAGTAGCAGCTTGATAAGTTGGTAGGGTAATAATATTTCGGACATTATTCAAGAGTGTGTGCGTTGAAAAGATATGACCGTCGTCATCACGCAAATCATAATTAAGAATGATTGCTTCGCGACAAGCATAGTTGGTAATAATTAAAATCTTCTCTTTTGGAACGCCGTCTGCGCGAATTTTTTTGACAACATCCATACAAGTAGCGATTGAATTGGTGAATGCTTCTATTTTGATAGCCATTAGTCTCCTCCTCCTCTTTCAATACTAGTATAACTGCCTACTCAAAAATAACAAAGTCAAAGTCTATTATAGAGCTATTTTCAATTAAAATGAAAGTGGGGGGTGTCTTTCTATTTTAATGATTTTACCGTATAATGGATAGATGAATACTCAAGGAAAGAAGGGGAAATATGAGTTATCAAGCACTCTATCGTGTCTGGCGACCGCAACGGTTTGAGGATATTGCGGGACAAACTGCTGTAACGAGAACTTTAAAAAATGCTTTGATGCAAGGGAAATCAAGCCATGCTTATTTGTTTACAGGACCGCGTGGGACTGGTAAAACAAGTGCGGCCAAAATTTTTGCTAAAGCAATTAACTGCCCCAATCAAGAAGATGGTGAACCTTGCAACCACTGTCATACTTGCCTTGCTATTACGGAAGGACGTCTAAATGATGTCATTGAAATCGATGCCGCTAGTAACAATGGTGTTGAGGAGATTCGTGATATCCGAGATAAAGCTCGCTATGCGCCAACGCAAGCGGAATATAAAGTCTATATTATTGACGAAGTTCATATGCTGTCAACGGGAGCTTTTAATGCACTGCTGAAAACACTAGAAGAACCACCTGAAAAAGTAATTTTTATATTGGCTACTACAGAACCACATAAAATACCCTTAACGATTATTTCGCGAACCCAGCGCTTTGATTTTAAACGCATTACTTATCAAGATATTATTACGCGAATGATTTATATTCTAAATCAAGAAAAAATCGCTTATGAAGAAGAAGCACTCCATATTGTGGCACGGGCGGCTAATGGCGGTATGCGAGATGCCTTGAGTTTATTGGATCAGATTATTTCTTACGATTCAGAATTAGTTAGTTTTGACCATGCTGTGCAAGTATCGGGTAGTTTGACGGAAGATATGATGTTATCTTTCTTAAGTGCACTGAGTTCAAATCAAGCAGAAGAAGCTTTACAAGTGTTACATGGCATTCTGGAGCAAGGGAAGGAAGCGGGTCGTTTCTTAGAAGAAATGATTCTTTTCGTGAGAGACCTACTTGTTTACAAACAAACAGAAGGAAAAGGCATGCAAGATGTGGACCGCTTAACGGAACGCTTTCGTGAATTTTCTCATGCAGTAGAAGCTGAATTTCTCTACCGAGCAGTTGAAACCTTTAGTAAGACACAAACAGAAATGCGCTTTTCTACTCAACCCGATGTTTACCTAGAAGTTCTTGCTGTGAAATTATCACGCTTACCCGCAGAGGAAAAAAGCAAAAAAAGATCAGCGGAAGTAAATCAAGAACAACCAACAGAACTTATTCGTCTCGAAAAAGAAGTATCGAAACTAAAAAATGAGCTCGCGAGTGTCCTCGATAGCTTAAAGAATGGTACAATTACGGTTGAAGGCCTAGAAGAAACGACCGTCAAACGCCAACCACCTCAACGCCAAGCTCCAACATCTTTTAGAGCAGACCTTGGGCGTGCCCAGCAGATTATGCGTGATGCAACAAAGCCGGCTCTTGTAGCATTACAAGAGAGTTGGACTGATATTTTAGATGATCTTTCTATCACCCAACGAGCAGTTTTGCGTCAAGCTGAACCGGTTGCCGCGAATGAAGATGCTTCTATACTGGCTTTTGAATATGATATCCTTTGTCAAAAAGCAACCGAAGATATGGAATTGCAAGTAGCACTGGATGCATCCATCCAAAAAATGATTAAGCGTCCTGGGGAAGTCGTATGTGTCACAGTAGAACAGTGGGCATCTTTACGCCGTCAATATGTCGCTGACTTGAAGGCAGGTAAAATTCAGCCCAAACAAGCAGAAACGAATAATGAAATAAAAGCAGCTACAAATGATTTACCAGAACCACCGCCTTTTGATGACTATATCAGTGGATCAGATGAAGAGGAGCGAGAAGAAGCGCAACAAGAAGAAATTGTAGAACAAGCAATTAGTATTTTTGGAGAAGAGAACGTCACCATTATAAATGAATAAGAGGAGAGAATGAATATGCGTGGAAATATGGGAAATATGCAAGGTATGATGAAACAAATGCAAAAAATGCAAAAACAAGTGGAGGAAACACAAGCTGAAATTAATAGTACCGAGTTTTTTGGTAATGCTGCCAATGATTTGGTTATCGTCACAATGACAGGTGATAAAAAGGTAACCGATATTGCCATTAAACCCGAAGCAGTCGATCCAGATGATATTGAAATGTTGCAAGACTTAGTTTTAATGGCTACAAACGATGCTTTAGATAAAATTGATGCAGAATCAAAGGCAAAATTAGGTAAGTTTGCCAATGCAATTCCGGGGTTATAAGAGACTAGAGGTGCCAACTCGATGCATTATCCAGAACCAATAGCAAAATTAATTGAAAGCTTTATGAAGTTACCGGGAATCGGACAAAAAACAGCAGCACGACTTGCGTTCTTTTGTTTAGATATGGAAGAAGAAGAAGTGGTTAAGTTTGCCAATGCTTTAATATCTACTAAGCGTGATCTGCAATATTGCTCCATCTGTGGCAATATAACAGAAACAGATCCTTGTAGTATTTGCGCAGATGCACAGCGCGACCGTTCAACCGTACTTGTGGTCGAAAACCCTCGGGACATTATGGCAATGGAGAAAATTAGGGATTATCACGGCCTTTATCATGTTTTACATGGAGTTTTGTCACCGATGGAAGGGACAGGCCCAGAAGACCTTAATATCCCTAGTCTGATCAAACGCCTTCAGAGCGAAGATATTAATGAAGTCATCATCGCAACGAACGCGACGGCAGAAGGTGAAGCCACAGCTATGTATTTATCACGTTTAATTAAGCCAGCTGGTATTAAGGTTACACGCTTAGCTTATGGACTAGCAGTTGGTAGTGATATTGAATACGCTGATGAAATGACTTTATTCCGTGCAATAGATGGAAGACGCGAACTCTAATTTTGAGGAGCTGTAGAAGGAAATAAAAGTAACGGATAACGAAATATATGTTAGGGAGTTAGATGATATGGACGGAATTTTTATCACAGTAGAAGGACCAGATGGTTCTGGTAAAACAACTGCCTTGCAGGAAATTGTCAAGCAGCTACCTGCTTTTACAAATCAGGTAATTTTTTCTACCCGAGAGCCAGGTGGGAGTCCTATTGCTGAAAAGATTCGCGACCTTATTTTAGATACTGCTCACACTGCTATGGATCCACGAACAGAGGCTTTGTTATACGCAGCAAGTCGTCGTCAGCATTTAGTGGAAAAGATTCTACCTGCTTTGGCAAAAGGAAACCTTGTTTTATGTGATCGCTTTGTAGATAGCTCACTTGCTTACCAAGGATATGCACGAAATATTGGTGAAAAAGGAATTTATCAAGTTAATGAATTTGCAACCGATGGCATTCAACCAGATTTAACTTTATTTATTGATATTGAAGCTGAAGTTGGTTTAGAGCGCATTCAAAAAGGCGGCGATTCACGTGAAAATAATCGATTGGATCAAGAAACTTTAGCTTTCCATAAAAAAGTTCGTGAAGGTTATCTAGAATTAGCGCGCAAATACCCCCAACGGATTGTAACGATTAATGGTCAACAGAGTCCGGAAGCAGTTTTAAAAGACTGCCTCGAAGCAATCGTTCTACGTTTTTTTAAATGAGAGAAAAGAAAAGAGGAGATAGTTATGAAAATGATTATGGCAGTTGTTCAAGATAAGGATAGTGCCTTACTTTCTGACGAACTCGTTGAAGCAAATGTTCGGGCAACAAAATTGTCATCGTCTGGTGGGTTTTTACGATCAGGAAATACCACTTTTATGATTGGCGTGGAAGATGAGCGAGTTGAAGAAGTTTTAAATATTATTAAAATAAACTGCGAATCGCGTGAACAATATATGACTACTCCTGTCAATGACTTAGCCATGAGTAGCAGTATGCAGTATCCTATCCAAGTTCACGTTGGTGGCGCAACTGTTTTTGTATTACCAGTTGAAAGTTTTCACCGGTTCTAATGGGAGAAGCGTTAATGAAGTCTGACAATCGACAACCCGAATTAGAGAAACTATTCGCCAAATCCTTTTTGACTAATCGCTTAGGTCATGCCTACTTATTTGAGGGTGCGCGGGGAACTGGGAAAAAGGAACTTGCTAAATGGATCGCCCAGACAATTTTTTGTGAGCAACCAGAATCAGGACAACCATGCGGTGTTTGTCGTAATTGTCGCCGAATGATGGAAGGGAATCTTCCTGATTTAATTGAAATCGAACCAGATGGCCAGTCGATAAAAGTTAACCAGATTCGAGAACTAAAAACAGAATTTTCAAAGAGTGCGGTTGAAGGTAGTAAAAAAGTTTATATTATCGATCAAGCAGAAAAAATGACCGTTAGTGCTGCTAACAGTTTACTGACTTTCTTAGAAGATCCCAGTCAGGATACTTACTTGTTTTTACTGACCACCGTAAAAGAAAATATTCTTCCGACCATTCGTTCACGCTGCCAAATTATCCATTTCCACTCTTTAAAAAGGGAAATGATGGAAAAGGTGTTACGAGAGGAAGGTATTAAGGAAGAAAACCTAGGAATACTCGCTACTTTGACGAATGATCTTGATGAAGCTAAAAATTTAGCTAGTGATGACTTGTTTCAAGAATTACAAAATAAAGTATGGAAATGGTTCCAGCTTCTCATGAAAAAAGACTCAATGGCTATTTTATTCGTTGCAACGGATTTAATGCCCTTGATGAAAGACAAGGTACAAGTAGTGCTTTGCTTAGATTTATTGTTATTCCATTATCGAGATAGTATGCATATAGCATTTAACCGATTAGATGTCATCATTCACCAAACACGATTAAAAAGTTACCAGGAAATGAAGCAAGATATAAAACGTATTACCTACCAAATTGAAGTAATTTTAAAAGCCAAGCAGATGTTAGAGGCGAATGTCCAAACGCAAGGGGTGCTAGAGAGCATTGCGATCCAAAATCAGCTGGTAAAGTGATGGATGGATGAAAAGGAGCGGCCGAAAATGAAACAAGCAATGGGTATAAGATTTATACAAAATGGTCCTATAATGTATTTTGAAAAAAGTGAAACCAACTACCAAGTAGCTGACAAAGTCATCGTCAAGCAAGGGGCGTATGATGAATTTGGTGAGGTTGTGATTGCTTCTGTAGCATGTCAAGAAGGAGATATCCTCCAATCGGCAAATCTGATTCAGCGTAAAGCGACTGCTAAAGACTTGCTGCGTCATGTTGAGACAACACGTGATGCGGCAGAAGCCCTCCAACTGGCTAAGCAAGAAGCGAGAAGACTGAAGATGGATATGAAGATGATAGGTAGTATTTACTCTTTCGATCGTCAAAAACTGACTTTTCTTTTCAGTGCACCTAAGCGAATTGATTTTAGGGCGTTTGTACGAGAATTAGCAACGGTTTTCCGAGTTCGCATTGAGCTACGCCAGATTGGTGCGCGTGATGAGTCTAAATATTTAGGTGGAATCGGGCCATGTGGGCGTCCCCTTTGTTGCTCAACCTTTTTAGCGGACTTCTTCCCAGTTTCTATTCGAATGGCAAAAAATCAAGGGTTGAGTTTAAACAATGCGAAGTTATCGGGTCTATGCGGACGCTTATTATGCTGTTTGGAGTATGAAAATGACATGTATGAAGCCTTGAAAAAAACCATGCCGGACTATGGAACAACAATTGAGACACCAGAGGGTAAAGGAAAAGTAGTCGGATTAGATATCTTAGCGCAAATTATTACAGTAACCTTGTTCAAAGAAAGAAAAACAGTGCAATATGCTTGGGAAGAGCTAGCTCCAACAGCAACTTAAGAAATAAAAAATTGTGAGTGAATAAAATGGATAAACGAGCTTTATTTGATAAACTATATCGTGCTGAAAGTCGTATTTCTTCTGTAAGTGAAGATTTACGTGAAATTCAAGAGAATTTGGCACAATTAATGGAAGAAAATACGAATTTACAGATAGAAAATCAACATTTACGCGACCGAGTTGATTATTTAAACAAACAAATCGAACAAGAGGCACTAGCATCTGAACCAGAAATGTCAAAATCACGATTAAATTTACAAAAATTATACGAAGATGGTTTTCACGTTTGTAACGTTTATTACGGGAGTCGCCGTGTCAATGATGAATCATGTGTCTTTTGTCTAGACGTTATTTACGGGGAGCGGGGCAATCACCTTGATGGATAAAGAATTAATTGAAAAATTTGTCAAGGACGATGAACGGTTAGATATTTTGAAACGTGAAAATATTCATATTATCCAAAGCCCATCTGTCTTTTCCTTCTCACTCGATGCAGTTTTATTGGCGGATTTTGCTCGCCTTCCAAAAAAAAGAAAAGCGACTATCGTCGATTTTTGCTCTGGCAATGGTGCGGTCGCTTTTTTATTGACGGGTAAAACATACAATCCTATTATTGGAGTAGAAATACAAAAGAATTTATTTGATATGGCCAAAAGAACGGTTGCTTTGAATCAATTAGAAAATAAGGTGTCCTTTTTAAATGCGGATATAAACGCGATTACCGCATATATTGAGCCAGACTCTGTTGATGTTATCACTTGTAATCCGCCTTACTTTAAAGATTTAGATACCAGCCGGAAGAACTCACGAGACGCTTATACAATTGCACGGCATGAAGTATTTTTAAAATTACCACAATTAATGGCAAAAACGAGTCAGTTATTGAAAATGAATGGGAAAGCTTATTTTGTGCATCGGCCCGATCGTTTTTTTGATCTTTTGGATGCGATGCGTGACAATCGTCTGGCACCAAAAAAAATTCGTTTTATTTACCCTTATGTGGGCAAGGAAGCGAATATGATTTTGGTTGAAGCAATCAAGGATGGCAAAGAAGATGGTTTAAAAATTTTGCCACCTCTGTATATTCATGACGATTCAAGAGAATACTCACCGGAAGTAAAGGCGATTTTATTTGGAGAATAAAGAAGCAAGGCATTATTTTTATGTATTAGTATGTGCGGATCATTCGTTTTATGCGGGCTATACAACGGATCCCAAACGGCGCGAGGCAGAACATAATAAAGGAATTGGTTCTAAATATACGAAAGCAAGACGGCCTGTAAAAATGGTTTATCAGTGCGGATTTGAAACGAGAAGTTTAGCAATGAAAGCTGAAGCTGCTTTTAAAAAGCTAACGCGAAAACAAAAAGAAGGACAATTACGAAACTGGAAGGGAGAGAAGGCGAATGATTGAGTCACAAAAAAGTTATGAAAGTAGTCTCTATGGAATACTCTATCTGGTTCCGACCCCAATTGGGAATTTAGGCGATATGACTTACCGAGCTGTTTCAACTCTCAAAGAAGTTGACTTGATTGCTGCCGAAGACACGCGCCATACACAACGTTTACTCAATCATTTTGAAATAACAACTTCCCAGATTAGTTTTCATGAACATAATACCCAAGAACGGATTCCTCAGTTACTCGAAGTACTTAAAAAAGGTGAAGATGTCGCCCAAGTTAGTGATGCAGGTATGCCTTCAATCAGTGATCCGGGGTTTGAATTAGTACAAGCTTGTATCCAAGCAGGAATTTCTGTTGTTCCCTTACCAGGAGCGAATGCAGGTGTGACTGCACTAATCGCCAGTGGTTTAGCACCGCAACCGTTTACCTTCATTGGTTTTTTGAAACGTAAGAAAAAAGAACAGCGTGAACAGTGGGAAGAATTAAAAAACCGAGAAGAAACGATGATTTTTTATGAGTCCCCTTTTCGTGTAAAAGAAATGATTCATAATTTAATAAGTGTTTTAGGCAGTGAGCGCTCGGTTGTGGTTTGTCGAGAATTAACCAAGCGCTATGAAGAATTTATTCGTGGAAGTGCAAAAGAAGTATTCGAATGGTTGGAAAGTCATGAGGTTAAAGGTGAAATTTGCGTTATTGTAGCGGGTAATCTAAATCCTGAAGAAGAAGAAAAATCTGCTTTTCCAGAAGATATAAAAACGCATGTCGAATGGTTAATGAATAGTCAAGCGATTTCTTCTAAAGATGCGATTAAACAAGTCGCTCAATCACGAAATATAAAAAAGCAAACTGTATATCAAGCTTATCATGAGCTTTAAAGCGGACGAATTGTTCTAAACTAAAAAATTCCCTATCAGCTAAACAGTCATTCTGTCTAGTTGATAAGGAATTTTTTTATTTAACGCGTGAGTAGTCTATAAAGAAAGGGACACCGATTAATGAGGTGTTTATTCCTTGGCAAGTAAGTCACGAATCTCTTTTAGGTATTGTTCAGCTTGTGGAATTTCCACAGCTTCTTGAGTTTCCGGTTCTTTACGGCTTAAGCGGTTTGCTGTTTTAATAATTAAAAATAAAATAAAAGCAATAATAAGAAAATCAATAATTGCTTGAATGAAGTTACCGTAAGTTAAAGTGGCTGAGCCAATTTTAATCGATAATTCACTAACCGATGCTTGTGATGTTAGCGAGACAATGAGAGGTGTAATAATGTCTGTGACTAAGGAGTTAACAATGGCAGAAAAAGCCGAACCAATAATAACACCAACAGCTAAATCTAGCACATTACCACGCATAATAAATTCCTTAAATTCTTTAATCATCCGATTACCTCCTTATTAAGATGGTTTGATTATACCGATTAAGCAAAAAACTGTAAATACTTACCTTTGTAGGTAGGTGTCTGGTAAATAATCTTCTAAGGGTAAATCAGTCTGTTTGTTATCTGCTAGTAACGCCAGTTGATAACCGATAATAGGGCCAGTAGTGAGGCCAGAAGAGCCTAAACCACTTGCCACTAGTATCTTGTCGCTTCCCGGTAGATATCCCCAAAAAGGGCTAAAATCAGACGTATAAGCTCGGGTCCCAACCTTAACCTTAATAAGTGATGCATCTTCTAAAATATTAAAGAGTGTTTGGCCCTTTTCAATTAAATTTTGAATTATTTTTTCATCTGGTAGAAGATCATAACCTTTATCATTTTCATGACTTGCTCCTACAAAAATGATACCATCTCCAATAGGTAAAATATCGATTTCACCTTCTGGCATCATAACGGGCTGGTGTTGATTGTTATAATCGTCTGTCTGTAGGACGACTAACTGTCCTTTCTGTCCGCGAATATCAACGTTCCAACCTAGTGGTTCTAATAATTGTGGTAGCCAAGCCCCTGCTGCGATGATAATTTTATCATAGTCATCTAAGAGAGACTGTTTTAAAGGCACATTTTCTCGAATAATTTTCCCCCCATTTTTCTCTACCAGTGTTAGAAGTTCCCTTACCATAGCTTCTCCATCGACACGTGCACCACCTGATACAAAAAGCGCATTTTCTTGACTCGGTAAAGAAGGGAAGTAAGTTTCTAAATCTTTTTTCGATAGTATTTTTAAATCACCGATTTCAGGAGCGGTGTGACGCCGCTCCAAACCTAAAGCGTACTGTTTTTCGATAGCTTGGGGCGTTTTTTTTGTTAAAATGGTGCCATTTTTATTATAAAAAGAGATATCTCCCTGGTCAGCTGTGATGTCTTGACAGATTTGACTATAAAAAGCAGCTCCATCTGAAGCAAGGCGATACCATTTTTTGTTGCGGCGTTTTGATAACCAAGGACAGATAATTCCAGCTGCTGCAGAAGTTGCTTGTCCGACCCCTTCATCAAAAACAGTCACTTGATGACCATTTCGAGATAAATAATATGCGGCAGTAGAGCCAACAATCCCACCACCAATTACTGCAATTTTTTTATTTGTCATTATATTAGGCTCCTTTTATGGAATGAAAAAAGGCAAGCACATAGGCCGCCTCTGTTCATTTAGTGTGTAATTTCATTTCCTGTTGTTCCACGAATTTGACCATTTCCTAAAATAATATATTTATAAGAAGTCAACGCTTCAAGCCCCATCGGCCCACGCGCATGTAACTTTCGAGTGCTGACACCAATTTCGCCACCTAAACCAAAGCAACCGCCATCTGTAAAGCGTGATGAACTGTTTATATAAACAGCAGCCGAATCAATATCATCCAAGAAGTCTTGTGAACATTGGTAGCTATCTGTCACGATGACTTCTGAATGTCCTGTTGAATAGGTTTGTATATGGGAAACAGCCTCTTCATAATCCGCCACGACTTTGACAGCCAAAGTCATACTTAGAAATTCAGTTTGGTAATCTTCCTCGGTAGCTGGCTTTGAACCTGGCATGAGAGCTAAAGTCGTTTTGTCACCTCGAACAGTCACTTGGTAAGGTTTTAACGCTTCTGCAAAAACAGGCATGAAGGTTTCTGCTACGCCTTGGTGGACGAGTAGCGTTTCAATCGCGTTACAGACAGATGGGCGGTCACATTTCGCATTTACTAATATACGAGTCGCCATTTCTAAATCGGCGTCTTTATCGATATATAAGTGACAATTTCCAACGCCCGTTTCAATAACTGGAACCGTTGCGGTTTTTAAAACATGTTGGATAAGACCAGCGCCGCCACGAGGAATTAAACAATCAAGGTAGGTATTCATTTGCATAAACTCACTGGCGATTTGACGTGATGGGTCGGTGATGAGTTGGATACTTGTCGTAGCAATATTAGTTTTTTCGAGACCTTGACGTAAAGCAGTTAGTATCGCTTGGTTAGAAGCAAGCGCCTCTTTACCCCCTCTTAAGATTACTGCGTTACCTGATTTAAAACACAAAGCAGCAGCGTCTGCTGTAACGTTTGGGCGTGACTCATAGATAATACCAATAACACCAAGAGGAACACGACGCTTTCCAATCTGAATGCCATCTTCGCCTACTTTCATTTCTTCAATGTAACCAATTGGATCGGGCAGGCTGGCGATTTGCTTGATACTATCTACCATTCCTTGAATACGCTCAGCATTCAAAGTGAGACGCTCAATCATCGGTTTGGTTAAGCCATTTTCAATTGCCTGATTGATGTCAATGATGTTAGCATCCATAATGGTTGTTTGATTATCTAAAAGGGCTTCAGCCATAGCAAGTAGCGCCTGATTCTTATCAACTGTTTTTACTTTGCGTAAGAGCTTGGCAGCTGCTTTGGCTTCTTTCCCCATTGTTTCAAGTGATTTATTCATCTATATCCTCCTTAATAAATTCTGGGTGGCGTGAAAAGTAAGTGCCGATTTCATGGCCTTTTAAAATATCAAATAGAATAGTGGGGTCTTCTGCCTTAGCTAAAATCATTTCTTGATTATTTTTTAATAAATATTGAGCTGCTTTTAACTTGGTTCGCATACCACCTGTTCCAAAACTAGAACCTTCACCACCAGCACGAGCTAATTCTTTATCAGTTACGTCTTCAATGGTATGGAAAAGGTGTGCATCTGGGTTGTGAGAAGGATTTTGGTCATAGAAACCATCAATATCAGATAGCATCAGTAAGATATCGGCTTGTGTGATATTGGCGACGATTGCAGACAATTGGTCATTATCTCCAAACTTAGTAGCATGGTCGAGTTCCTCTACGGCTACCGTATCATTTTCATTCACAATAGGGATAATTCCCATTTTTAGTAGCGTTTCGAAGGTGTTTTTGACATTTTGATAGCTTTCTGGAAATTCAACCACATCGCGTGTCATCAAAATTTGGCCAACCATTTGATTGTAGTGGGAGAAGAAACGTGAATACAGGTTCATCATCTCGCTTTGCCCAATAGCAGAAATCGCTTGTTGACCAGGAATGGACTTAGGACGATCGTGAATATGTAATTTATCCATTCCAACCCCCATCGCGCCAGAAGAGACAAGGATAACTTCTTTTCCGGATTGATTGAGTGTACTCAATACATAAGCCAAGCGATCAAACTGTTGATAGTTGACTTTACCTTGAGGGGTCATGAGGGAACTTGTCCCAATTTTAACAGCAATTCGTTTGTTTGTAGGTATTTTCTTACGTAAAAGCATGTATAATCCCTCATTTATTTTTAATGTCTTAATATTATCCTATCATGAAAGCACGAGAACATGAAGACTTTATTATTTATTGCTGACTCTAATCATGTATAATAAACTATTAAACTTTAGAAGGTGGTTGAGTAATGAATAAAAACAGGAATAATGGTACTTGGCTTATGAAGATTGTTTGGTTAGCAGGTTTAGTCTTAGTTATTTTTGGTCACAATTATTTAGCGCAAACTATTTTATGGCGGTTGTCAACTCCAAATAATAGGCTCCTGTTAGCTTGGGTCCAATTTTTATTACCTTTTGTGACAGGTATCTACTTATCGCTCATCTTTCTTTGGAGTCAATTCAAGGCACGTGATGCTTCGTTATTTTATCTGATTGCTTTACCAACCTTCATACTCGCAATTTTTGCCCCTTTAATGGTGACTTTTCCTATACCACTACTACCCCATCCATTCATCTGGTTGGTAGAAGTTTTAAATCAAGAAGGCTATTTGGCATTAGTAGCTGGTTTAACATTTTTACCGAGTCGGCATTAGAATGAACAATTATTTTTAACGTGTTATACTGAGTTAAAGACGGTAAATGGAGGGATTTATTTGAAAATTGCATTGATAGCACATGACCGAAAAAAAGATTTAATGATTCAACTTTGCACTGCTTACAAACCTGTTTTAGAAAAGCATGAGTTATTCGCAACGGGTACAACAGGTCTGAGAATCGTTGAAGAAACAGGCCTAAAGGTCCACCGGTTTAAATCAGGTCCACTTGGTGGCGACCAACAAATTGGCGCGCGAATTTCTCAAAACGAAATCGATTGTGTCATTTTTATTCGTGATCCTTTAGAAGCAATGCCACATGAGCCCGATGTGACGGCTCTTATCCGTTTAGCAGATGTTTATGAAATACCAATGGCGACAAATATTGGTACGGCAGAGGTTTTATTACGTGGGATGGAAAGTGGATTTATGGATTGGCGTCAATTTAGTGATTCTGAACATAAACACGCATTAGAGCCAGACTTTTAAAATAGTTTGTTAAAGGCACTCAGAATTTTTGAGTGCTTTTTTTCTTGGAAATAAGTTAGCAATTTTTGACAAATAGATAAAAAAAATAAAGACCTAGATAGTATTGTAACCGCGTTTTTTTTGTCAAGTCCTATTAAAATACAAGTTTATTATATTTACAGGAAATAGGGCGTATGATAGACTTAAACACAACATATAGAAGTTGTCTCTTTATTTTAGCACTATATGTAGTGGTAGAGGAGGGTTTAATGATGTCTGAAACGTTGAAGTACGATGAAAGCAAGGCAAAAAAAGTCATCAAATTAGGAGCGAAAGAAGCGGTTGGAATAGAGAAGCAGCGTGACATTGAATTTGGAATTCAACAATTACTGCAAAAGGATCAAACGCTCTTAAATGAAAATGCCAATAAAGACAGTCGTGTCTTTAATACGATTCGTGATCTAACAGCTGGGGTTACCGCCAAGGCAATTGGCTTGCGGCTTATGCCAGATCATGTTGAACGGGCACATTTAAGAGGGGATCTGCATTTTCATGATTTGGATTATCATCCTTATTCTCCGATGACCAATTGCTGTTTAATCGATTTTAACTACATGTTCGAAAATGGCTTTACTATTGGTAATGCTGAAGTTGAAAAACCGCAATCGATTCAAACGGCAGCAGCACAGATGGCGCAAATTATTGCTAATGTCTCGAGCAGTCAATATGGAGGAACAAGTGCGAACCGGATTGATGAGTTATTAGCTCCTTATGCCCAGATAAATGCAGATAAACACCGCCAAGAAGCAAAAAAATGGGTCCATCCCGACCAACAAGAAGAGTATGTCTGGCAAAAAACGAAAAAAGATATTTACGATGCCATGCAAAGTTTAGAGTATGAAGTGAACACACTCTATACATCTAACGGACAGACACCTTTTGTTACCTTTGGATTTGGTCTAGGGACCAACCGTTATGAGCGTGAAATTCAAAAAGCAATTTTTCAAGTTCGTATTCAAGGGCTTGGTAAGGAAAAGCGTACTGCTATTTTCCCGAAATTAGTCTTTGGTATTAAGGACGGCGTGAACTTAAAAGCGACCGATCCTAATTATGATATTAAACAACTGGCACTTGAATGTGCGACCAAACGGATGTATCCAGATATTTTGAATTATGACAAACTAGTGGAAATAACGGGTTCATACAAAGCACCTATGGGATGTCGTTCTTTCTTGCAGAGCTGGCAAGATGAAAAGGGCCAAGAAGTCTCAGATGGACGAATGAATTTGGGCGTGGTGACTTTAAACTTACCACGCGTCGCATTGGAATCTGGAGTAGAGCAACAATCATTCTGGGATTTACTAGAAGAAAGGCTAACGATTGCCAAAGACGCGCTTGTTTATCGTTTAGAGCGAGTTAAAGAGGCAGAGCCTGTCAATGCCCCTATTCTGTATATGAACGGTGCTTGGGGCCATAAACTCCATTTAGAAGACAGTGTCGATACTGTTTTTAAAGAGCGCCGTGCGACTATTTCTCTGGGGTATATTGGCTTGTATGAAGTAGCGACTCATTTCTATGGGTCAGACTGGGAGAATAACCCGCAAGCTAAGACTTTTACTTTAGAAGTATTAAAGTCCTTAAAAAATCACTGCGACTACTGGAGTGAAGAATACGGGTATCATTTTAGTGTTTATGCGACGCCAAGTGAAAGTTTAACCGATCGGTTTTGTCGACTTGATAAAGAAAAGTTTGGCAGCATTCCCGATATTACTGATAAAGACTACTATACCAATAGTTTCCACTACGATGTGCGGAAGAAACCAAGTCCCTTTGAAAAGCTAGATTTTGAAAAAGATTATCCATTTTATTCTTCAGGTGGGTTTATACACTACTGCGAATATCCAAACCTTCGTCAAAATCCCAAAGCACTAGAAGCAGTTTGGGATTATTCCTATAGTCGTGTCGGGTACCTAGGAACAAACACACCCATCGATAAATGCTATGAGTGCGGATTTACGGGTGAATTTAATCCAACTGAACGGGGCTTTCAGTGCCCTGATTGTCAAAATCGCAATCCTGAAACCAGTGATGTTGTGAAACGAACCTGTGGCTACCTGGGTAACCCGCAAAAGCGGCCGATGGTACGCGGTCGACACAAAGAAATAACCGCACGTACAAAACACATGTAAGGGAGGAAAAACGATGCAGAACCCTCAACCGGGTGAATGGACCTCAGAACGCTACTCACAAGGGCGAATCGCTAGCTACAAGCCTTTCAACTTTGTCGATGGCGAAGGAGTTCGTAACAGTCTCTACGTGAGTGGCTGTCTCTTTGCTTGTCCAGGTTGCTTTAATAAAGTGGCTCAATCCTTCCGCTACGGCCAGCCTTATACAGAGGAATTGGAAGAACAAATATTAGCAGACTTAAAACCCGATTACGTCCAAGGGTTAACGCTTTTGGGAGGGGAACCTTTTTTAAATACGGGAACATTACTCCCCCTAATTAAAAAAGTTCGTCAAATATATGGTGATAGCAAGGATATTTGGAGTTGGACCGGCTATACCTGGGAGGAAATGATGCTCGAAACAAGTGATAAATTAGAACTGTTGTCACTCATTGATGTCTTAGTAGATGGTCGCTTTGAGTTAGCCAAAAAAGATTTAACCTTAACCTTCCGAGGCAGTTCTAACCAACGCATTATTCGTGTCCCAGAAAGCCTTGAAAAAAACAGAATTATATTATGGCAAAGCCAATTTGAGGAGGAAAAGCAATGGAAGTAACCTTATATACAAAAAATAACTGTGGTATGTGTAACAATACAAAACGCTATTTGAAAATGGTAGGTGCGAATTTCACTGAAAAAAATGTAGAAGTAGATGAAAAGTTTATGGATGAAGCACTTATGACTGGGTTTACAGCGATGCCGATTGTGCAAGTAGGCGAAGAGGTTTTTAGTGGTCACCGTCCAGACAAACTAGAAGAAATTTTTGGCGCACTATGAAAATTGTTTTTTTCTCAGTAACCGGGAATGTACGCCGATTTGTTAAAGATTTAGCGGATTTTTCGAGTTTGGAAATCACTCAAACCAATCCCTTCATCGAGGTCAACCAACCTTTCGTCTTTATTGCCCCAGCTTATGAAAAAGAAGTAACTGAAATTGCTTGGGACTTTATGGAAACAGGTAATAACGCACAGTACTGTTGTGGGATTATCGGGAGTGGGAACTTAAATTTTTCTGATTTATATATTTATACAGCTAAAGACTTAGCGCGGGACTTTGACATTCCCTTATTAGATGATTTTGAAGCCTTTGGGACTGCCAAAGAAAGAGAACGAATAAAGGAGAAAATATATGCATGCACCGAAAGTAACCAAGAATCTTAAGAACGATAATCCGACTTATTTTGAATTAAATAATCAACTTAATATTCCTAAAGAGGGAATTATCCAATTAAATAAAGATAAAGAGTCTGTTCGGGCCTATTTTTTGGAGTATGTAAATCCTAATACTGTTTTTTTCCATAATCTAGAAGAGAAACTAGATTACCTCGTGACCAATGATTACATTGAAAGTGACTTACTCGATCGCTATTCATTTGATTTTATAAAAAAAGTTTTTGATTTTATATATGATAAAAAATTCCGTTTTAATACCTTCATGGGTGCATATAAGTTTTATCAACAATATGCTTTAAAAACGAATGATGGTAACCGTATCCTCGAGCGCTATGAAGACCGTGTCGCCTTCAATGCCCTCTATCTAGGTGATGGAGACGAAGAATTGGTGATGGATTTGGCTGCAGAAATGATTAGTCAACGTCTCCAACCAGCAACACCAACCTTTTTAAATGCCGGGCGTAAGCGCCGTGGTGAGCTATCCTCTTGTTATTTAATTTCTTTAGAAGATGATATGAACGCGATTGGGCGAGGAATTAACTCTGCATTGCAACTATCGAAACGTGGTGGTGGGGTTGGAATTAACTTGACAAGTATCCGTGCCAAAAACGACCCAATTAAAGGAATTGAAGGCGCAGCGGGTGGCGTTGTGCCCATTATGAAGCTGTTTGAAGATACCTTCTCTTATGCCAATCAACTTGGACAGCGTCAAGGAGCTGGTGTGGTTTATTTAAACGTCTTTCACCCAGATATTGTCGATTTTTTAGCGACGCGTAAAGAAAATGCAGATGAAAAGGTACGTATCAAAACGCTATCGCTCGGATTGGTTGTTCCAGATAAGTTCTATGAGCTGATAAAAAAAGGTGAAATTATGTACCTTTTTAGTCCGCACGATGCAGAGCGCGTATATGGGAAGCCTTTCTCCTATATCGACATCACTGCGGAGTATGACAATATGGTCAATAACCCGCTTATTCGTAAATCAAAAATTAATGCGCGCGAATTAGAAACAGAAATATCGAATCTGCAAAATGAAGCGGGGTACCCGTATATTATCAATATTGATACAGCAAACCGTGAGAACCCAATTGACGGTCGGATTATTATGAGTAATTTATGTTCAGAAATATTCCAAAGTATGACACCATCTGTTATCAATGATCGTCAAGAATATGAAGTATTAGGAACAGATGTTATTTGTAACTTGGCTTCTACCAACGTAGCCAATATCATGGCTTCCCCTGATTTCGGTAAGTCGATTACAGTCGCTTTACGCGCTCTAACGAATGTGAGTTTAAAAACGAATACGGCTTCTGTTCCAACTATTGAGAATGGAAATAAGAAAAACCATGCTGTTGGCTTAGGTGCTATGAACTTGCACGGATATTTAGCTAAAAATAAGATTCATTATGGTTCAGCAGAATCAATTGAATTTACCGATCTTTATTTTATGTTAATGAATTATTGGACTTTAAAAGCTAGTAACGAATTAGCAATTGAAAAAGGACAAACTTTTGATGGATTTGAGAAATCTGAGTACTACAGTGGGGCTTATTTTGAACGGTATCAAGACCGTATTAAAACGCGCCAAGATATTGAGCACTTAACCGTAGCTGTTTTATTTAAGGATATTTATATTCCGACACAAGCAGACTGGCAAGCGTTAGAAGATTCTATTCGTGAGTTTGGGTTGTTTAATAGTTATCGGATGGCCGTTGCACCAACTGGGTCAATTAGTTATGTAAATGAAGCAACCTCATCGATCCATCCTTTGATTCAAAAGGTTGAAGAGCGCGTAGAAGGGTCACGTGGGAAAGTTTACTATCCTGCACCATATTTGAGTGCAGAGACAATCCCTTACTACACTTCTGCTTACGACATTGATCAACGTCGCATTATTGACGTGTATGCAGCCGCTCAAAAACATGTAGACCAAGGAATGAGTTTGACACTCTTTACACGTTCAGAATTTGAGCAAGGCATGTATGAATGGAAGTCAGATTCTAAGTTTTTAACGAAAAAAACGACACGAGATTTAAATAAATTCCGTAATTATGCTTGGACAAAAGGGATTAAATCGCTTTACTATGTCAGAACATTTACAGATGATGCTGAAATTAGTTCTGTTAATGAATGCGAAAACTGTTCCATTTAAGAAAGGAAGAACTGACATGATAAGATTGAACAAGCGCCAACATGATCCAACTACTTCCTATAAATCAATTAATTGGAACGAAGTAGAAGACATGGTTGATAAACTAACCTGGGAGAAGTTGACATCCCAGTTTTGGCTAGATACTAGGATGGTACCTTCTAATGATTTGAGTGACTGGTCCAAATTGAGTGAAGCAGAAAAAACACTTTTCAATAAGGTGTTCGGTGGTTTGACCATGCTAGACACCTTACAAGGTGAAGATGGGAATGCTCAAATTTTGAAAGATGCTAAAACCCAACATGAAATAGCAGTCTTAACTAACATTCAATTTATGGAACAAGTCCATGCAAAAAGCTATTCCACTATTTTTTCAACCTTATGTTCACCAGCTGAAATCAATGAAATTTTTCGCTGGACAGAAGAAAATAAATATCTCCAATACAAAGCGAATGTCATTCGCGATATTTATTTAAATGGAACGCCTTTACAAAAGAAAGCAACCAGTGTCCTTTTAGAATCTTTCCTATTCTACTCTGGTTTTTATGCACCACTTTGGTATATGGGCAATGGGAAAATGGTTAACGTGGCAGAAATTATCCGTTTAATTCTACGTGATGAAAGTGTTCATGGCACTTATATCGGCTACAAATTCCGTTTAGGGATGGATGAATTAGCTGATGAAGAGCGTCAAGAAATGACGGATTGGGTCTATGATTTGTTGTTGGACTTATATCAAAATGAGTCACGCTATACAGAAGAGTTATACGATGAAGTAGGGTGGTCTGAAAATGTGAAGGTGTTTTTGAAATATAACGCCAACAAAGCACTAATGAACCTAGGCCTAAATCCTTTCTTTTCTGAAACAGTTGAAGACGTGGATCCGATTGTTATGAATGGGATTTCAACAACTACTAGTAACATGGACTTTTTCAGTTCAGTCGGGAATGGCTATTTACTGTCTGACGTAGAAACAATGAAAGACTCTGATTATGACTTTTAAAAAAGAGGCTGGGACAAAACCTAGCTAAAAAGCAGCCCGGAAGTTTTTCTTCCGGGCTGCTTTGTTATTGGTATAAAAAAAGAAAGCCACCTAGTATAATGTAAATAACGACAAATACATTCAGGAGGGGCTTTCTTATGTATAAAAAATATAACACAAACCAAACCACTTTACCATTGGAATTATCCGCTTTGCTTCCCCAAGACCATCTTGTTTTTGTTATCGATGAATTTATTGAATCGTTAGATTGGTCTGCCTATCCTTTATTCGAGGCTTCCGAAGGAAGGCCTGGTTATCACCCGCGTTTGCTTATCAAGGCTTTGTTATTCGCCTACTCGGAAGGTATCTTCTCGGGACGGAAAATGGAAAAGACGATGTTGGAGAACATCGCTATGATGTGGTTGGTAAGCCAAGAAACGATTTCCTACCGTACAATCAACCGGTTTCGGTCATCACTGTTTTGCCAAAATCTGTTACCGGAATTGTTTGCGGAATTTGCAGCGAAACTGAAGACAGAAAATATGGTCACGATGGAAACCCTCTTCGTTGATGGCACGAAAATTGAAGCAAATGCCAATAAGTTTTCTTTTGTCTGGAAAAAGGCCATTGAGAGATACAAAGCTTCCCTTAAAGAAAAGGCGATGCAGTACTTTAAGGAAGAAATTCAACCATTGGTTGACCAAGCCATGCAGATTGATGATTCTGATGAACTGTCCACCGCTGAGTTGGAAGAAATTGCCACTATCATTGAGCAAGAAATTCAAGACCTGTCTAGTGACATCGAGGCGAATCCAGTTAAAGGGAAAAACCCTAAAAAGCAAAGACGACGGACGCTAAAGAAACACTTGCGTAAATTGGTTAATGACTTTATTCCACGTAAGAAAAAATATGCGGCGTATGAACAAGTTTTTGAGGATCGGAACAGCTTCTCAAAAACGGATACCGACGCTACGTTTATGCGAATGAAAGATGACTATATGCAAAATGGACAACTTAAGGCAGGATACAATATTCAAATTGGTACTGAAAACCAATTCGCTTTGGCCGTCGGGGTGTTTCCTAATCCTACGGATATGCGGACACTCATCCCTTTTGTAGATTCCTTGACCATTTTACCGAAGACCATTGTAGCTGATGCTGGATATGGCAGTGAGGAAAACCTGGATTACTTGGACCAAATTGATGTGGAACACCTTATCAAATATAATGCGTTTGATAAAGAACAAAAGCGTAGTTATAAATCATCAGATAAAAACAGAAAAAATTGGGAGTATGTGGTGGAAGAAAATTATTTTGTCCATCCGGATGGTACGAAATATTATTTCAGCCATATCAGCCGCAAGAAGAACACGAGTGGTTTCGTTCAGATAATCCATGTATATAAACCGACTAATCCGGAAGAAGCCCCCCAAAAATCATTTAACTATAATTGGCACTATGAGGAATTAAAAGAACAAGAAACGAGTAAGCTTTTATCGCCCGAAAGGTCTCGGATTTTTGCACAACGCAAAATCGATGTTGAGCCTGTTTTTGGCCAGATAAAGGCTAATTTGGGTTTCACTCGATTCCATTTACGTGGAAAAGAAAAGGTAAAAGTTGATATTGAATTGGCCTTGATGGCCAATAACTTGAGAAAATATAATCTAAGGAAGGCTAGTTAACAGAATTACGCGACTTTTTAATACAAAACCAAAAAGATGATTGAGTTTTTGAACTCATTCATCTTTTTGGTTAGCTGAGATATTTTGTCCCAGCCTCTTTTTATTGATTAGATAAATAGTTTAAAGCATAGCTGACGTGAAGCTCAGCGGCATGAAGTAAGCCTCTCTCATCGATGTCAAATTGCTGGTGGTGATGACTAAAAGCTGTTTCTTGACTACTCTGAGTTCCCACAAAGCAGTAAACACCTGGTGCAACTGCTAAAAAGTCAGCAAAATCATCTGCACTCATACTTTTTGGTTCGTCTTGAATAACATTTTCTGCTCCAACAATCTTAGCAGCTACTTCATAGGCAGCTTGTGCAGCATCCACATCATTTATTAAAGGAGCTGCTGCATCATAGTTAGAAAATGAAACCTCTGTCCGATGTGCTTGCGCTGTTAAGCGTGCGATTCTTTCTACTGCCTCTAAAACGTGAGCTCTCACCTTGGAATCAAAGGTACGAACCGTACCTTCTATAAACGCTTCATTTGCGATAATATTGTAATTCGTACCTGCACGTAAAACGCCAATTCCAAGTACGACTTCATCGCTGGGTTTCGTTTCGCGGGAAACAATGGTTTGCAGTTCGCCTACAATTGCAGCTGCGCTTACCAAAGCATCTCGTCCAAGCACGGGGTTGGCAACGTGGCTGCTTTTACCATGGACTGTGATTTTAAAAATATCACAAGATGCATTAGAAGGTCCTGGCGTTGCAATGATTTTTCCTAGCGCATGACGAGAACTGAGATGCAAACCGAACACATGATCCACATCATTAACAAAACCACCACGGACGAATTGACGGGCTCCAGCTCCAATTTCTTCGGCAGGTTGAAAGGCAACCATAATCGTTCCTTTAATCTCGTCTTGAATATCTTTCAAAACGTGAACAGCACCCATTAGAGCGGCGATATGGCCATCGTGTCCACAAGCATGATTAACGCCAGCGTTAATAGAAGTGTACGCTTGTCCGGTTAAATCATCCATTGGTAGAGCGTCGATATCCGCTCGTAATAAAAGTTTTTTACCGGGGCCCTTTCCACCTTCTAAAGTAGCTAAAACACCTGTTTCACCAACAGATTGATAAGGAAGTCCAAGATTATCCAACTCTTCTTTAATTCGTTTAATGGTCTCATATTCTTGTAAGCTCAATTCTGGATGCTGGTGGAAATGACGGCGTAAATTCGTGATATAAGCTTCTTGGTCACTAATACGTTCATGAATTTTTGCTTGTGTAATCATGATTTCCTCCTTTTTGTTACTCCCAAATTGGAAATTGCGAACCTTTTGAAGCTTCTTTGATAACGGCAGCAGTCGCATCGGTTTGGTAATAAGCGACAATTGTTTTAAAGGTATCTTTATCAACATTATCAGGGTGTGCTGCAATAACATTGTAGTAAGGAACGGATTCTTCTGTAACAGGCTCTAGAAAAATAGCGTCTTCTGATGGGAAAAAGCCAGCGTCAACGGCCATGCCACTGTTAATCACAGAAGCATCTACATCTTCAAGTGCTCGTGCTGTTTGAGAAGAGTCCAATTCTTCAATTATCAGATTTAAAGGATTAGCAGTGATATCATCAACAGTAGGGGCTAATCCCGCTTGCGGATCCAATGTGATTAAGTCAGCCGTTTCAAGTAAGCGTAGCGCACGCCCTCCATTAGATGGGTCATTAGGAATAGCCGATGACCTGCAAATCTTGATCAGCTGTTTTATTAAATTCATCTAGAAAAATTTCGGTCTGAAACGCATTTAAATCAATGGAACCATCTGCTAATGCTTTGTTAGGGGTCGCGTAATCTGTAAAAGTTTGCAGGTTAAGTTGAATGTTCTCTTTTTCCATTAATTCATCAACGACATATTCCCATACCTCATTATTTTCACCTACAACACCAAGTGTTACTTGGTTGATATCTTCATTATTCGCACAAGCAGTTAGAAATAAGCCACCAACGAGTAAAAAATGAGACAAAAATTTCTTTTTGAACATTATGGACACCTCGATTTTTTATAACTTAATCCCAAGCAGGAACATCGTTACCACTTGTCGCTTCTTCCAATAGAGCTGCCGTTTCTTCAGTTTGATAAGCTTGGACTACTTTTAAATAAGTTTCGTTCTCAGCGTCCTCACTACGTGTGGCAATAACATTTTTATAAATTTCATTAACTTCAGAAATATTATCGGTGTCTAAGAATAAAGCATCCTGACTAGGATTTAATCCCGAATCAGTTGCAAAATTGGTATTAATAACGGCTGCATCTACATCGGGTAAGGTACGTGCTGTTTGAGCGGCATCAATTTCAGTAATTACCAAATTTTTAGGGTTTTCACTAATATCACTTAAGGTTGCCTCTGTACCAGCAGCTTCATCAAGTGTAATTAACCCCAGTGACTGTAATAGCAGTAAGGCGCGTCCACCATTTGTTACATCATTCGGAATAGCAATTTCAGCCCCATCTGCCAAGTCCTTATAATCGGTTACACGATCTGAATAGAGACCAAGTGGAGATACATACGTAAAACCAATGGGAGTTAAATCACCATCGTTATCCTCATTAAAGGACTCTAAATAGGCGACATGTTGGAACGCATTTAAATCAATATCACCAGACTGTACGGCAAGATTTGGTTGTACATAATCACCAAACTGTTCAATTGTTAAATCAACCCCATCATCTGCTAGACGCTCTTTAACATTCTCCCAAACTTCGACCTCTACCTCACTGACAACTCCTACAGAAACTGATTCAGATCCTGTGGTTGACTCCTCAGAAGTACCCTCTGATCCACAAGCTGCTAAGAAGAGTGCCAAACTTGCTGTTAAACCAATCATTTTTTTATTCATTTTTTTTCCTCTTTTCTCTTTTTTAATGACTTACTTTTTTAACAAGATAATTACCAATTGCTTGACTAATAAAGACAATAATTAAAATGAGTACAGTTGCGACGAATATGACATCACTTTGGTAACGGTTATAGCCGCGTGATATTGCTAAATTCCCGAGACCACCGCCTCCAATGGCACCTGCCATAGCGGTCAAACCGATTAAGTTAATAATCGTAACAGCAGAAACACGGATAATTGAAGCTAATCCTTCTTTTAGGTAAACCCGAAAGATAATATCCAAATTACTCGTTCCCATTGCTTGCGCTGCTTCAACGATTCCAGGGTCTACTTCCAAAAGGGCGTTTTGAATTTGCCGTGCGAAGAAGGGAACGGTTGAAATAACTAAAGGAACCAAGGAGGCCGTTGTACCAATTGCCGTTCCAACCACTAGGCGTGTAAAGGGATAGATAAGCGCGACCAAGATAATAAAGGGTAGAGAGCGGAAAATATTAACCACTTTATCTAAGATATTATAAAGAACAGGATTCGCTAATAATCCATTCTCATCTGTAACCAGTAGGACAATGCCTAACATGATTCCGAGTAAACCGGCAATTAATCCCGTTGCAAGGGTCATATATAGGGTTTCCCATAAACTTTGCCAAACAATATCCCAAATGGGTGTGACGTTCGGTAATAATTGATCAAGAAATGACATTATTCATCTGCTCCTTTCATATAACGTTTTGATTTTATTATTTCATAGCTTATTGTTTCAACGGAAACATCGTTCGTTTGTAAATAAGTAATAGCTTGGTTAATCTTTTCAGGTAAACCAGAAAGTGTTAATAGAAGCGTTCCAACCGGAACATCTTGTAAGATTTCGACGTTTCCAAATAATATATTTGCCTCAACTTGAAAATCATTACTTAATTTCGCAATGAGCGGTTCTCCTGTTGAACCACCTACGAAGGAAAGTTTAACTAGCTCATCATCTTTATCTAAGTTTAATAAGGTTGGATGCGTCAAGACAGTTTCTATTCCTTGATCAACATGTGTAGCCGTATTTATGAAATCTTTGGTCAATTGATTTTGTGGATTTGTAAAAATATCTAATAAAGAGCCACTTTCAATAACATAACCGTCTTCCATAACAGCTACTTTATTACAAATTTCTTTAACAACTTGCATCTCATGTGTAATAATAACAATTGTTAAATTCAATTCTTTGTTGAGTTTCTTTAATAATTCTAGAATCGATGAAGTTGTCTTTGGATCTAATGCACTAGTTGCCTCGTCACAAAGTAATACTTCGGGGTCATTCGCTAGTGATCGTGCAATGGCAACCCGTTGTTTTTGCCCGCCCGATAATTGTGAAGGGTAGGCACTTGCTTTATCAGCTAACCCAACTAATTCTAAAAGGTTGGTCACTTTATCCGTTACTTCTTGACGGCTTAAAGTTGAACGTTTAAGTGGAAAGGCAACATTATCAAAAATCGTTCTAGAAGCCATTAGGTTGAAATGTTGGAAGATCATTCCAATTTTTTTACGTGCTTCACGAAGTTCAGCTTGATTGAAATCAGTTAGCACTTGGTCATTAACGATTACTTTGCCTTGACTAGGTCGCTGCAATAGATTAATAGTTCGAACTAGAGTACTCTTTCCCGCTCCACTGTAACCGACGATGCCATAAACATCTCCTCTGTTAACCTGAAGTGATACGTTTTGAACAGCATGAATACGTTGCTTTTTGTCACCTTTAAATGTGACATCGATATTTTGTAAGTCAATCATGTTTTCTTCCTCATTCCTTTAAATAATAAAACACCCATCCCGAATACGCTATAAATAAACGATTCAAGGACGAGTGCAGAAGCCTTCGTGTTACCACCTTTGTTTAGATTATCCTCATGGAAAATCTCTCATGAAGTGGTTATCCCACTCCTACGCTGTAATGGGCGTACCCATCAAAGACTTGCAAACGTGCTCGTCTTTGCCACTCTGAGGCCATTTTCCCCTTGCTCTATCTGCTTGTTTTCACCTGTTCAAGCTCTCTGTGAGATAGAAACAATGGTACTTTCCTCTTCTATGCGTTTATCTATAAAATAAAAAAACTCGTCCTTTCTACACATTATGTGTTAGAAAGGACGAGAGTAAAGTTTAATCTCGTGTTACCACCTTTGTTTGTAAAAGGATTGCTCCTTGTACCTTAGCCAGTACCCTCTATAAAACGAGATAGATACTGTGACACTATAACGGGCGTTCCCGTCTTGACCTAAAGCTATGCATTCGGACAAGCCACTCTGAGACCATCTTCTATCATTCTTTCCTTGCTTGCTTTCACCTGACCAAGCTCTCTATGGAAGGACTTCTTGATATACTCTTCTCTTCAACGTGTTTTTCAATGAACTAACTATAACCAATTTCTCATTTTGTGTCAATAATGAATTTAAATTTCTAAAATGATCTTCAACTGCAAGCCTATTTCCTCTTGTATTTGTTATAATAGGTAGGTAGGTGAGAGATGCGAACTTATAAAACGGTTAGTCATGTGAGCTGTTTCTCAAACTTTTAACTATAAAATACGTTTATAAGGAGTGTTAGGATGGAATTAGAAGATATTATGGGCGTTTTACAAGAAAAAATGAAGGTTGCTGTTTTTGCGACAGTAGACCAAGACAATCAACCGCACGCGCGTCATGCACATATTGGTGTTGCCAATAGCAACGGTGTTTTTTTCATGACTAGTCCCAAAACCAATTTTTATCAACAACTCACTCATAATCCTAATGTGGCCATCACAGCAATGTCGGAGGATGGCTATTTGATTCAAGTAATCCGGATTGAAGGGAAAGTAAGAGAAGTTGGGAAAGAACTATTAAAAGAAATGTTAGCAGATAATCCCTACGTCAAACACGTTTACCCCGAAGATAGCGATCGCCAAAAAGCACAGGTTTTCCAACTTTATGAAGGAGAAGGTTTCTACCACAGCATGACTCAAGGCCATCGCTACACCTTTAAAATTAATGCAGAATAAATAGATTTCACTTGGTATCTTGTATGTAATTCATGTTTATCGTAAGATAGGCTTAATCCTGTAATGGGAAATATTAACAGAGTAGAGAATAAAGCGTTAAGTGTCGGTAGGATGGGATGTTGCCACCGAACGAAAAATGAGAAATCATTTGCGGTTTTGTTCTCGCATTCGCTGCATTTTTTGTAGCGACTCTAAAAGGAGTTGCTGTCATGTTTAAGAAGTTCTCAAATCAGTTTTCAGCGAGAGATATTGCTGTGATTGGTTTAATGATTGCGATGAAAGTTGTATTAACACGCTTTCTTGCAATTGAAACGCAGTTTGTTCGCGTTGGTTTTACCTTTATCCCTACTATATTGCTAGCGATTATGTATGGGCCAGGTATTGGTTTTTCCACGGGGGCAACAGCTGATTTATTAGGTTTCTTCCTTTTTCCAAAAGGATTTCCCTACTATCCAGGGTTTACGCTTTCAGCTGCTATTGCGCCGGTTATTTATGCCCTTATTCTTTATAAGAAGCCATTAACTGTCACGCGCTTATTTGTAGCGAGTTTGTTAGTCACGGTCTTTGTGAATGTGGGTTTAAATTCTTTATGGTTATATATCTTATATGATCAGGCTTTTTGGGCCATCTTACCAGTGCGTCTAGCTCAAAATGCACTGTCTCTGCCTATTACAGTTGCAATTATGTATGGAATAACAGGGAATTCGTCCATCAAACGCGTTTTATCTGACTATCCTATTAAATGGCGAGCATAATTAGTATAAGCGTTCTGAAACGGGAAATATCCACCGTTTCAGAACGCTTATTTTATTCGGAAATAATCGCTTCGTTTTCAATATAACTTCTAAATTCTTCGGCTAAATTATCAAAAAGATTAACACCGCCGGCAGAAAAACCATGCGTAATTTCGCGTGGGAAGTACAAGCGCTGGTCACCACGAACTTGACCTGTTAGGGATGAAACAATCGCACTCGCTTCAGAGAGTTCAATCATTTGACCGTTTTTTTGAATAAATTCAATCTGTGTACGGCTGCTGATTTGCCCAGGACGATAGAGATCATAAGGCAAATCAAAACTGTTATTTGTTGACGTGTAATAATCAGGGTTATAGCCCATACGCTGAATCAAAGACTGCAACTCTTTGACACGTTCAGCGTCACGTGTGTTATCAAAACGAACGGATTTAAAAGGTTTTCGGTTCAAAAAGCGGCTAGCTAAATCACTTAGCGTCGGATCCACTTCATCAATCCAATGACTAAAATAAGTGGTCAGCACTCCGTCATCAAGGCGCAGATAATCTGCTAAAGTCCAGTTTTGTTTAAAAAAAGGTTCTAAGAAAGAGGTCGCATAGATAAATTCTTGGTCTTCATCTAAGTAGATATCTTTAGCTCGTTTCATAAGATGATATAAAACGACTTCCATACCACGAGAAACTGGATGGAAATAGACTTGCATGTACATTTGATAGCGACTAACCACGTAGTCCTCGACTGCGTGCATGCCGGAAATATCAAAAATGAGACCATTAGTATAAGGGCGAATAACACGTAGAATTCGTGTTAAGTCAAAGGTTCCATAAGTAACCCCCGAATAATAAGCATCTCGTAATAAATAGTCCATCCGGTCGGCATCAATTTGGCTCGAAATCATTTGAACCACTTGTGGATTTGGGTAGGTTTTAGAAATAACCGATGCGACTTGTTCAGGAAAATCAGTGCTTATGGAGCGAAGGATTTGGTTCACTTCCGTCTCTTCAGATAAGATAATGGCAATTGTGACCACTTCGTGATCGGTATTAAAAATTTTTTCAAAGGTATGCGAAAATGGGCCGTGTCCTAAATCATGTAAAAGTGCGGCGCAAAGGGTAACCAATCTTTCATCATCATCCCACAAGCCGTCTCCCTTTTCTTGACTGGGATAATTCCGGACAAATTTATCACAAATCCGGCGGGCTATTTCGTAAACGCCTAGGGAGTGATTAAAACGCGAATGTTCCGCCCCATGGAAAGTGAAAGAGGAAGTTCCAAGCTGTTTAATGCGACGCAAGCGTTGGAATTCACGACTATCAATCAACTCCATAATAATACGGTGTTGGACGTGAATATAACCATGAACCGGATCACGGAAAACTTTTTCTTTTGCTAATAGTTCGACATTATGGAAGCTTTTCATTTTCTCTCTCCTTAGGCAAAATTTTCTCATTGCGTTTAATCATTTTATCGTAAGCAAGGTTGTATTCAGTGAGAAGTTCCGAATCATATACATTTCTATCAAGAGGTGTGACCGTATTTTTGATGACGGCTTGTGTTAAAAGGTCTTGGACAGCTTGAATGGTTAACTTGGGATCTAGTAGTTCTGTTAAATTAGCCATGGAATCAGGATTAACATCGGGATAATGCCATCTTGTTTCCTCGCCTTTTAGACTGGTTTGATAAAAGTTTCGAATCACTTGGCCGCGTTCTTGTTGGTTCCCATCAACGCTTAAGTAAATCATCACACCGATTCCTCTTCTAAAACGGCGCTGTGCGATGCCTGCGAATTTTTTCCCGTTGATACTTAAATCAAACGTTCCAGGACAGTATGAATCAGTAATTTCATAGGCTTTAATTTCTTTTCCATAGGCAGAAAAGGCCTGGCGGACAATGGCAACCATCATTTCATAACCATCATCAATTGATAATTTCTTATTGTCTGGTTCAGCGATTATAAAAGAGAAGTTTAAAATACCAGGATCAGAGATAACGGCTAAACCGCCGGAAGGGCGAACGACAACTTCGTAACCCTCATTTTCTAAACTTGAAATACCATCGGATAAGTAGGGTAACTTAGTGTCCATCATTCCTAGAATGACCTTCTTATCGGTTGGCCAAAAATGGAGCATGGTTTGCTCTGGATGTTTATTTACTTGACGAATTAAAGCATCCGCTAAAGCAAAGTGAAAATAAGAATCTTTCTTCATCCTGTCAGGAATCTGATCATATATAAGGTAATGTGTCATGCTCATCGTCCTATCTTTAATGTATTATTTTCTTTATTATACCAAACATTAACTCCGTCATTATAAAAAGCGTTTTAATTTGAGGTGCTTTGTTGACCTTATTGAAGTGAAAAAGTTATACTAAGGAAGAATATAAAGGAAAGGGCGTTGTCAGGTTGTCTATAAAAAAAGGAACACTGGTAGAATACCGCATGGAAACAATCGTCAAGCAAGAAGGACAAGAAGAAATTTTTCTTTTTGAAGGACAAGGTCAAATTGTTGAGATGGGGGAATGGCTCTACCTGCGCTATACAGAAGCTGAAACGACTAACAAAGTAACCATCAAACTATCTCGAGCGGGTATGATGACGATTATTCGTCGCTCTGGTTCTGACTTATTATCCCGTATTTCTCTTGACTCCAATAAAAAAGGGAGTGCTCAAATCCCAACGCAAGCAGGTATGATTGAAATACAGACCAATGCTCAAAAGATGCTACAAAATTATCAAGAACAACCATTCTCAGGACAGATACAAGTGGTGTATACTATAGGTACTAAGGAACAGATGCTTGGAAATTATGAATTATCATTGCAATTCACTACCTAATTATTGTATGATTAGGAGTAAAGTTTTTGAAAGGACGTGGCATAATTGAAACTAACAAGATTAGATGGTATCAATAAAAATGAATTATCCATGATTGAAGTAGCGCACGAAATTTTTGAAGAAACGGGTGAGGTTCTAGATTTCAATGATCTGTTAGCAAAAGTACAAGACTATATTGGTCTATCTGAAGCAGAGCTTGAAGAGAAAATGACACGTTTTTATACGAATTTAAATATTGATGGTAGTTTTATTTCTTTAGGTGAAAACCGTTGGGGACTACGCTCTTGGTATCCGATTGACTCAATTGATGAGGAAATTTTATCTACTATTGACGAAGAAGAAGTTCAAGTTCGTCGTAAAAAGCGTAAGAAACTAAATGCTTTTGCAACCTCAGAGGATGACGATGTCATTGACTACAACGATGATGACCCTGAAGATACTTTCTCTTCTGATGAAGATGAAGACGATGTGGAAGTAGACGAAGAGGAAGTTGAAGTTGAAGGCGACGACTTAGATGCAGATCTAGATGAAGATTTAGATGACGTACCAGAAAGTATCGAAGAAGACCTAACGATAATTGAAGATGAAGAATTAGAAGATGAAGAAGAGGAAGAAGAATAAGCCTTTTTCTAAAAAGACGATATTTTTTTGACTTTGAGTAGCCTCAAAAAAATTAGACTTAAAAATCTAGTTTTTTTGAGGCTTTTTGCTTGTCTACTCATAATTAATAGAAAAAAGAGATGGTAAAAAACATGAAAAAACCAGAACTAAAGAAAGATATTAATGGAATGACCGCTTTAACGGTATTAATTGGTACCGTTATTGGAGCGGGAATATTCTTTAAACCAACTGCTGTTTATTCAGCGAGTGGAGCACCAGGAGTGGGTCTGTTCGCTTGGTTTGTTGCCGGAGTGATAACCATTGCGGGCGGGTTGACCGTTGCAGAAATTGGGACGATTTACCCACAAACAGGGGGAATGCTCGTATATTTGGAAGAGGTTTATGGAGAGTTTTGGGGCTTTTTAGTTGGCTGGGCGCAAATTGTTATTTACTTTCCAGCTAATTTTGCTGCTTTAGCGATTATATTTGCGACGCAAGTTGTTAACCTGTTTGCCTTTACACAAGAATCTACACTACTAATTGCAATCGGTACGGCTATTTTTATTGCTTTAACTAATTTTTTAGGCAGCAAATATGGTGGTGGAATCCAGAATGTTGCAACGGTTTTAAAAATGGTTCCTCTTTTTATTATTATTATAGCGGGTCTCTTTTATCCTGGCGGAGGAACAGAGCGACTGTTACCTTTCGCTTCTGATACCCGTGCCTTCTTCCCTGCTTTTAGTGGCGCTTTAGTAGCGACACTCTTTGCGTATGACGGTTGGATGAATGTGGGTACTTTAGCTGGTGAGATGAAAAACCCTGGTAAAGATTTACCTCGCGTGATTGTAGGTGGGTTATCCATTGTAATGGCTGTCTACTTGGCGATAAACGTTGCATATTTATTTGTTGTGGACAGTACAACGCTCGCTGAGACAGCAACACCAGCTGCAACTGTAGCAAGCAAACTGTTTCCTGGGATGGGCGGGAAGTTTATTACGATAGGCATTCTCATCTCAGTTTTCGGCGCTATGAATGGTTACTTTCTTTCTGGTATGCGTCTTCCTTACGTTTTAGCTCATAAAGGGATGCTTCCTTTTGCTGATTGGTTCGGACAAATTAATCGTAGAACCTTGGTTCCTACTAATGGAGGTATTTTTATCTTAGTTATTTCTATTGCGATGATGCTAACGGGATCATTTAATCAATTAACTGATTTAATTGTTTTTGTAATTTGGATTTTTTCTACAATGACATTTTTAGCAGTGATCCTTTCACGAAAACGCGAGCCTGAACGCTATCGCGCTTACCGGGTTCCTTTCTATCCATTTATTCCCCTGTTAGCAATAGCGGGCGGATTATTTATTATGATTAGTACGCTACTAACACAACCTTTAAATTCTTTTTTAGGACTAAGTTTAACCTTACTAGGATGGCCGGTTTATCATTATAGTCAGAAAAAAGCGAATATTGGTTAAATTAACTAAAAACGCTATAAAGAAGCGCTTTCACTCTAAGATATCGGTGATAATGGTAGTATTTTCACAAATTGTTTGTTAAAATAAAGGAGTTAGTGAGTCCAAACATAAAAAATGTTTGTAATATCAAGGAGGCAGAAACATGAGTCGTTTAGTAAGTATGACAGAAATGTTAAACAAAGCTTTAGAAGGTAAATATGCAGTAGGGCAATTCAATATTAATAACTTGGAATGGACGCAAGCTGCATTAGAAGCTGCTCAGGCAGAAAATTCTCCAATTATATTAGGAGTTTCAGAAGGTGCTGCTAAATACATGGGTGGACATTTAGTCGTTTCATCAATGGTAAATGCATTACTAGAAACAATGGATATTACTGTACCTGTTGCTTTACATTTAGATCATGGTTCAAGCTACGATAGTTGTAAATCAGCAATTGATGCAGGTTACTCCTCAGTGATGATTGACATGTCACATTATCCAATCGATGAAAATATTGAAAATACAAAAAAAGTAGTAGACTACGCACATTCTAAAGGTGCCTCAGTTGAAGCTGAAATTGGAACAGTTGGTGGGACTGAAGATGGTGTTACTGGTGGTGTTCAATATGCGGATGCACAAGAAAGCTTGCGCATGGTACTAGAAGCAAAAGTTGACGCACTTGCAGCCGCACTTGGTTCTGTTCACGGTCCATATTCTGGTGAACCAAAACTAGGTTTCAAAGAAATGAAAGAAATTTCTGACTTAACACATACACCGCTTGTTTTACATGGTGGATCAGGAATTCCTAAGCACCAAATTGAAAAAGCTATTGAGTATGGCCATTCAAAAATTAATGTTAATACTGAACTACAACAAGTTTGGACAAAAGCTGTTCGTGAAAAATTAGCAGCTGATGCAGACGTTTACGATCCACGTAAAGTCATTGCACCAGGTAAAGAAGCAATTGTTGAAACTGTCCGTAAAACAATGAATATTTTTGGTTCAAGTAACAAAGCATAATAAATGATTTAACAATAACTACTAAAAACCGAAGCCATTTGCTTCGGTTTTTTAATAATGTACAGAAAGGAGAGCCTAAATGTATACAAAAAACGAGCTATTAAGCCAGCTAGGGGCAATGGGAATAGACCCTCAAGGGAGTCTATTGGTTCATTCTTCCTATAAAAGTATGGGGTCTGTAGAAGGGGGACCTGATACTGTTTTAGATAGTCTATCTGACTATATGCAAAATGGTCTCTTGATTCTACCGACCCATACATGGAATTATATTAATGCAGATAACCCAAATTTTTACGTAGCGGACTCACCGTCAAACGTCGGAATATTAACAGAGCGTTTCCGCAAACGCCCAGGTGTCTACAGATCCTACCATCCAACTCACTCAGTAGCTGCTTTAGGTAAAGATGCGCAAAGTTTCATCCAAGGTGATGAGACACACGATACGCCATGTGCGCGTGGTTCGTCGCTTGGTAAGCTACTAGATCGGAAGGGACAAATTATCTTAGTTGGTGTAGACTTAACTAGGAATACGTTTATTCATGGGATAGAAGAATGGAATAATGTTCCAAATAGAATGGCCGATACTCATGAAGCCCTCTATACCATACTACCAGATGGCACTAAAATTTCTGTTCCTTCACGTCGTCATAGTGGTTTATCTTGGTCTGAACATTATTGGAAAGTAGATAAACATCTCTTAGCAACCGGAGCCATGTGGTTAGGAAAGTTTGGAGACGCTGAAGTACGTGTGTGTGATACGGTTAAAATGACAGAAGTTATATCGGACCTGTTAAAAAAAGATCCGGATTTATTTTTGGAGAATCAACCATTAATAGATTAAAGAAAAATTATTGACAATTTTTGGTGCTGGTTTGTTATCATAGAGGCAAGTAAAAGGATGAATAAAAGTGAGGCATAAGAAATGAAAAAAATAATTATACATGGCAATAAGCCATTGAATGGCGAAGTAACGATTAGCGGTGCGAAGAATTCTACCGTAGCGTTAATTCCGGCAGCCATTCTGGCAGACTCAGAAGTTACTTTAGAAGGTATACCTGATATTCAAGATGTCCATTCCCTAATCGAAATCCTTGAAGAATATAATGTCAGCGTTGATTTTGATGCCGAAGCAGGAATTTTAAAAATAGATCCGACCGATATGATTTCCATCCCAATGCCCAGTGGTAAGATAACAAGCTTACGTGCATCTTATTATTTTATGGGCGCAATTTTATCTAAATTTGGTGAAGGCGTCATTGGTCTTCCTGGAGGTTGTAACTTAGGACCACGTCCAATTGACCAGCATATTAAGGGGTTTGAAGCGCTAGGCGCAACGGTGCGCAATGAAATGGGCGCTATTTATCTGACTTCGCCGGAAGAAGGGTTAGTTGGTAATCGTATATATTTAGATGTGGTATCTATTGGAGCGACTATCAATACAATTTTAGCATCCGTACATGCAGAAGGAAGAACAGTCATTGAAAATGCTGCTAAGGAACCAGAAATTATTGATGTTTGCACCTTGTTGAATAACATGGGCGCGGAAATTCGCGGCGCAGGTACCGATGTTATTCGTGTTGAAGGCGTAGAGGCGTTACACGGGTGTCGCCACACCGTTATTCCTGACCGAATAGAGGCAGGGACGTATCTCGCCGTAGCTGCTGCTATGGGTGAACATGTACTTATCAAAAACGTAATTGTTGAACATTTGGAGAGCTTCGTTGCGAAGCTAGAGGAGATGGGGGTCGATATGGAGATTGGCGAAGATAGTATTTTAGTCCGTCAATCAGATGATTTGAAAATGGTTCATATTAAGACACTTCCTTATCCAGGTTTTGCAACTGACTTACAGCAACCACTAACTCCCCTCTTGTTGAAAGCAAAAGGTAACGGAACTTTAATTGATACGATTTATCCAAAACGCGTCAATCATATACCAGAGCTAAATAGAATGGGAGCCAGTATTAAAGTGGAGAGTGGAACCATTTACTTTGATGGACCAAATGAGCTAATGGGAACAGAAGTTACCGCAAGTGACCTCAGAGCTGGGGCAGCGATGGTGATTGCTGGATTAATAGCAAAAGGAACAACTACCATCTATGGCGTAGAAAATATTTTACGCGGGTACGATGGAATCGTTGAAAAATTAACTGCTTTAGGAGCAGATATTGAAATGGTTGGAATAACTGAATGATTAATACTATTGCAAGGAGTGCTAAACTTTGAAAGACATGCTGAACTTGCGTGAGCTAGAACAAAAGACATTAAAAGAAATTTATGCTTATGCCAAGGAATACAAAATCCCTTACTACAGCCAAATGAACAAAAAAGAATTAGCACATGCGGTTATCCGCGCTCAAGAAGAAAAGCAAGGCTTCTTTATGACAGAAGGTATTTTAGATATTATTTCTTCAGAAGGTTTTGGTTTTTTAAGACCTATTAACTATTCTCCTAGCCAAGAAGATATCTATATATCATCTTCGCAAATTCGTCGTTTTGATTTGAGAAACGGGGATAAAGTTGGTGGAAAAGCAAGACCGCCTAAATCATCCGAGCGCTATTATGGCTTAATGCAAGTCAATAGTGTCAATGGGAAAGATCCTAATCTTGCCAAAGAGCGAACGCATTTCCCGGGCTTAACCCCTATCTATCCCAATAAACGGATTAATTTGGAAATTAACCAAAAAAATATTACCAATCGAATGATTGATTTAATTTCGCCAATTGGCTTTGGACAAAGAGGGCTAGTCGTTGCACCACCAAAAGCTGGTAAAACCTCGATCTTAAAGAGTATTGCAAATGGAATTAGTGAAAACTATCCGGATGTAGAATTGATTATGCTCTTAATCGATGAAAGACCGGAAGAGGTAACGGACCTTGAGAGAAGCGTTGATGGTGATGTGGTCTATTCAACCTTTGACCAAGAGCCCTCGAATCACGTCCGCGTCAGTGAACTCGTTTTAGAGCGCGCTATGCGTTTAGTAGAAGACAAACGTGATGTCGTTATTTTAATGGATAGTATTACCCGTTTAGCCCGTGCTTATAATCTCGTGATTCCTCCAAGTGGCCGTACACTGAGTGGTGGGATAGACCCGGCTGCTTTATATAGACCAAAACGCTTCTTTGGAGCGGCGCGAAATATAGAAGATGGCGGTAGCTTAACGATTATTTCAACGGCATTGGTTGATACTGGTAGCCGAATGGACGATGTTATCTATGAAGAATTTAAAGGAACCGGAAACTCGGAACTGGTTCTGTCACGAGAATTATCAGAAAGACGTATTTTCCCAGCGATTGATATTAAAAAATCGGGAACACGTCGGGATGATCTATTATTAGATAGTAAAGAACTGGAAGCAATTTGGAAACTGCGGAAAACAATGCGCGGCGATACTTTGCATTATACAGAAGAGTTTTTAAAGCAACTGCGAACAACAGTAACAAATGATGATTTCGTCAAACGAATTACTTTGATGAACTAACAAGGGATGGTATGATATTTTTAGGGAAGGTGGTTTTAAAATGGACTATCAAACAGCAGTAAGTGATTTTATAGAGTTAAATGCCACAGAGGTAGAAGAACGTCTGGAAGAAGGTAAAGAAACCATTCTTTTTATCGGTAAACCAACGTGTCCTTTCTGCCAAAGATTTGTACCTAAGTTGAAACATGTCCAAGAAGAAAATGGACTTACCGTTCACTATCTAAATAGTATCAATACGCAAACGGACTCACAAATTAAGGCACTTCGAGATAAACTAAATGTTCCTCTGGTCCCTCAAGTTGTAACAATTACTGGACCGGGTGAATTTACGAATCTAAATATTGACAGTAGTGCTTCCGAAGAAAAATTAACAGAATTATTAGTTAAATAAGACAAAAAAGGCGAGGACATTAGTCCTTGCCTTTCTTTTTTTCTATACCCACAAGGCCGAAAGCACCTGGGCCACCGTGGCTTGCAATAACAGCACCCGCTTCAAAAATTTTTGGATTTGGGAAGTTGTGGGAAGATAGTTCAGTAATCACAATCACGACATCAGATTCTGATAAGCGCGGTGTACCGCCAACTGTCACTGTTCCTGGCTCAATATCATAGTCATTAAGGAAATCAAGAACCATTTTTTTGATACTACGCTGAAAAGAACCGCGGTATTTTTTGGAAGCGACGAGGTAACCGTCCTTTAAAACGATGGTAGGAAGAATTTTAAGGACACTCGCCCCTAGAAATTGAACGTTCGAAACGCGTCCCCCTGCGCGTAAATAGCTTAATGATTGTGGTAAAAATGAAAAGTGTGTTCGTTCCCGTATTTCTTCTACAAAAGCAATGACATCTTGCGGGGATACATCAGGATTTTCTTCAATAAATTGTGCCGTTGCGACGACAATAGCGGTAAGGCCGGCGGAAACGTTTTTGCTGTCAACAAGATGGACATTCGGGAACGCTTCGGCAGCAACCCGACACGAATTATAAGAAACGCTTGTTACAGCTGAATAAGCAATATTGATAATCTGTGCTTCAGGGTATTTTTTCACAATTTTTTCAAATACATAACGGTAATCTTCTGGTGTGGAACCAGAAGTTTTAGGAAGGATATTTGTTTTTTCATAAAATTGAAAGATTTCTTCAACCGGCACACTGCCATCATCAATTGTTCGATCGCCTAGACTAAGGTGCATGGGAACAATGTAGATGTCATAGCGCTCGATTAATTCTTCAGATAGATCCGAACCACTTTCAGTTGTAATAATAAATTTTTTCATAGTAGCCTCCTTTAGAAACTTATTTTATCACCATTTTAACACACATCAGAAAAACTTATCCTTGCATTATTAAAATTAGCATGTTACTATCTTAATGTTAAAGACAGAAGTCACAAATATCTCTGATTTAGGAAATAATTCAGGGCAAAAAGGAGAGAAATACCGATGAAACAAGAGATCCATCCAAAATACCAACAAGTTGTGTTCATGGACACTTCAACAGGATTTAAATTCCTTTCAGGTTCAACTAAAGGTTCAAGCGAAACTGTTGAATGGGAAGACGGTAACACATACCCATTAATTCGTATGGAAGTAACTTCAGATTCTCATCCCTTCTACACTGGTCGTCAAAAATTTGCGCAAGCAGAAGGACGCGTGGGCCGTTTCAACAAAAAATACGGCTTCAAAACAGAAACAGAAGAAGACGAAGAAACAGAAGCATAATTTTAAAAGCAGAAAACCAGTCCTTTACGGGGCTGGTTTTTTTGTATTCTTTAAACAGTTAACTCGGACTGGATCCAAGCAGCTTTTTCTGGAAATAAATCAAAAACCTCTTGTGCATTGTTTGGTAAATACAAACGAAAATAACTAATTTGTGTTTCCAAAGCTGAAAAAACGATTTGACGGTAGTTATCTTGTTTTGCAAAATAATAAAGCCATTCAAAATACCAGTGCTTATCTTCAATGGCTTCAAGATGTTGGAAAAGTGCCTCTAACCGTTGTGAATCTTGAACCATTAAAAAGGCATGATTCGCTTGAATTTGTGTGAACGCACCAATAAGGGGAAGCGCTTCTTCCCCTTTTTTTAACTCTTCTAGAAAATGAGTGAAGTTAGGTGCAACTGTTTGCCAATTGTCTGTTTCGGTATCGATATACCGAATACTAGGCTCATCCCCTTGTTTTGAATAATCAAAAGCAAAATACTGTTGCTGATGGGCGCTGAAGATAATAAAATAGTCCGGTAGAAAATCCTGATAAGGAATTGTAAATGCTCTTATAGAATGAAGCCCAAAAATATAATGAAGATAGGCATAATCCAAACCATCAGAGGTAGGCTCTTTAGTGGGAACAATAAGCTTACGAACATAACCACCATTTTGTTCCCGTAGTAACGTTAGGTAACTTTCTGGTAGATCTTCCGTTGATAAAGTAGGAGTTAGTTGCTTTTTCTGGTAGGATATTGCCAAGTTCTCCTCTAAATTAGTTGGAAATAAGTAGGTTTTCATTAAAAGACATCCCCTTAATAAATTTATAAACTCATTTTGCTAGATAAATAAGATAAAAGATATATAATTGTAATAACATTAACATGAGGTTGATACCTATTGAATCCTTATAAATAGTAAACTAGATAGAGACAATTATGAGAAGGGAGGATGGCAAATGCCCGAAGAAATTATTTACGTGTATTACGATACGGTTGGCAATAACGTTCTCAGTAAGGGAATTGTAGGCCAAGTAAAAGATATACCACTAAAAAATATTCCTAAAAATATTTTATTAATAAAAAATGATTATACAAATGGCACTTATGACGATTATACTGGATTTCAAACGATTAGAGGGCAAGCGAATGTTATTTCCTTCCTAAAAGATGGATTAGCACAACCCCATAAAGTAGGATCTTGGATAGACTTTTCTAATATTGAAATGTTACATCAACTTACGCCTGTAGAAATTTCAGAAATCTTGTACATTGGACACGCGCACAATTACCTCCATTCACCATTCTATTACAAACTCCAAAATAATTACATCTACCTAACGATGCAAAACGGCTTCACAAAAATTTATTATCGCTATCTCGATGAATTTTTAGACCATTTTGCGGATGCAATCAGTAAAAGGATGGAGAAATTCGTCAATACAAGAAAGAGAATCTTTCAAAAAGAACAAACTGTATCAGCTTTTCAAATCTCAGACAAGCAAGAAATGATTCGCTTATTTAGAGAGGGTGTCTGTTTTTCATTTAAACAAATGACAATAACGGATGCAGTCTATACAGTTCCTATTTTTATTGTGGAAGACAAACTCGCGACAATGAAAACGCCTTTTAGTGATACTGAAGCAGTAGGCTCGCTGACATATAATAAAGAGACAGATGTTTGGGGACTTGATTACGACCTCAGTTAAGATAAGCCGATTGAATTGAAAAGTTCTTTTTTATAATCCCACAGACCCTTTGAGTGTGTTACAATAACGTTGGTAATTTTATAAATTCGCTTATGAAACTAAGGAGATAACATATGAAAGTCTTTCTAATATACGGGGGAAAGAGTGCAGAACATGACATTTCAATTCTGACAGCTCACTCCATTGTTAAAGAAATATATTACAATTATTACGATGTTGTACCGATATATATCACTAGAGATGGTGAATGGTTAGAGGGAGAATTGTTATCCCAACCTTTAGCGCACTCTGAGTTTCTTCGACTACAAGCAGGAGACACAAAAAGAATGGCCACAGAAGAAGGGGAACATTCAGTTGGTATAAAGATTTCACCAGCAGCAATCCAATCAGAGGATGCCGTCGTTTTTCCTGTTCTACATGGCCCTAATGGCGAAGATGGGACCGTTCAAGGCTTATTCGAAGTGCTTGATATGCCGTATGTAGGATGTGGTGTATTAGCAAGTGCTGCCGGAATGGACAAAATTATCTCAAAACAATTATTCCAACAAGCAGGTCTTCCGCAATTACCTTACGTCCCCGTTATGCGCTACGATTGGCAAGAAGATCAAGAAGCTATTTTTCAACGTTGCGAAGGCACTTTGATTTATCCAATGTTTGTTAAACCTGCCAATATGGGTTCAAGCGTTGGTATTTCTAAAGCCGCTACACGTGAAGAGCTACGGATTGCGATTGAAATGGCGTTTGAATATGATCATCGAATCGTAGTAGAACAAGGTGTAGAAGCGCGTGAAATTGAGATAGCTATTCTAGGCAACGATGATGTCCACGCATCACCAGCTGGAGAAATTATTAAACATACGGACTTTTATAATTATGAAGAAAAATATATTAATAATACAACGGAACTCAGTATTCCAGCGGAGATACCTAATGAATTAGTTGAGAAACTTCAAGAGTATGCTACTTCAGCTTTTCGTGTTCTGGATGGGACTGGCTTGAGTCGATGCGACTTTTTCGTCACCAGTAACAATGAAATTTATTTAAATGAAGTGAATACTCTACCAGGTTTCACTAAATTTTCGATGTATCCTTTGCTATGGGAACAAGCTGGATTAAAATACAGTGACCTTGTAGAGGAATTAATTCAATTAGCTTTGAAACGCTATTCAAGTAAGATTAGTCGTGTCCAAGTAAACTAAAGTACGTTATGCTGAAAACCGTCTGGTCAAGAGACGGTTTTTTTTATAGAGAAGGGATGAAGATAATATGAAACCAATGCGTATTATTGATGTCGTAAAAGCGGTTAAAGCTATTGATTATAGTTCAGATAACCGTTTTGCGGAAATTACGAGTGTGGTCTTCGATTCACGTAAAGCATCACGAGAAAGTCTGTTTGTACCACTAAAAGGAGCTACGGATGGCCATGACTATGTGCAAGCAGCTATTGCTAATGGCGCTACTGCTACCTTGTGGAGTGCACCAGAAGAGGAAGCACCAGAAGGCATCGCGGTCATTTTAGTAAAGGATACACTCACTGCTTTACAGGACCTAGCTCGAGCTTATTTAAATGAAATAAATCCTAAGGTCGTGGCTATAACCGGTAGCAATGGTAAGACGACCACGAAAGATATGACTGCAGCTGTCTTAAATGCTAAATATAACGTCCATAAAACCGAAGGGAACTACAATAATGAAATTGGCTTACCGTATACCATTTTAGAAATGCCGGCGGATACAGAAGTTGTCGTTTTAGAAATGGGTATGTCGGGATTTGGTGAAATTTCTTTGCTAAGTAAACTTGCGACGCCTGATGTTGCAGCGATTACTTTGATTGGCGAAAGTCATCTGGAATTTCTCGGAAGTCGCCGTAATATCGCAAAAGCTAAACTAGAGATTCTTGAAGGGCTAAAGTCTGATGGGCTCTTTATTTACCCAATTGATGAGCCACTTTTGCGAGAAGAAATGCCAATCCAAGGGGACTATCATAAAGCAACGTTTGGGATTGATCACACTGCTAGTGTCTATGCTTACGGGATTCAAAGTGGTAAAGAAGAAACATCATTTAAGGTTAATATTGATGAGACGGTGATTTTTTCAATTCCCGTTTTAGGCGAATATAACGTGCAAAATGCACTAGTAGCGCTCTGCATTGCAGAACACTTTGGGATTTCGATGTTGGATGCAAAGGGTTATTTAGAGCATTTTGAACTGACAGAAAATCGTAGCCAATGGGTGCCTGGAATCAAGGGTTCACAAATTTTAAATGATGCGTATAATGCTAGTCCAACTTCAATGAAGGCTGTTTTAGAAGCGTATCGTCACTTACCTAATGAAGGGCGTCGTTTTATCTTGCTTGGAGACATTTTAGAATTAGGTGAGCAATCTGAAAAACTTCATGCAGATTTAGCAACTGCTATTGATCCTGAGCATTTCGATCAAATTTATCTCTATGGCGAAGAAATGTCTGCTTTATTTGAAGCGCTTAAAGAAACTTTTCCATCTGAGCGTTTACATTACATTAAAGGTGATAAAGCACCGCTGGTTTCGGCTCTTCAGAATACGCTTGAGGAGAACGACCAACTCTTAATTAAAGCAAGTTTTGGAACTGATTTGTTATCGGTTGTAAAAAGCTTGCGAGTATCTTATTGATAACAATATTTTAAAACTTATTTCATAATAAAATGAAACAATCGTGACTATTTATACTAAAAAGTAACGACATTTAAGGCATATTGATGTTATTAATTTTCATTATTTGGATAAAATACTTGCAAATATTCAAAAGCTATGTTAGGATTAAAGATGTTAAAAAATAGAGGAATAACAGAGGGTTTTTCTTCAGGAATGAAGAATGAGACCAACAAACTTACTATTCAAAGGATTATCTAATCATTTGCATATGATATTTGATATCTACAAATTTAGAGGATTGAGAAGGCAGAGCTAGACGCCATCTTACGATTTTATAAAACTCTCTAATGTTTCTCAAAAACTAGGAGGAAACATGAAATTTTCAGAACTGGGATTATCTCCCGAACTACTTAAATCAATCGAAGCTATGGGGTTTGAAGAAACTACCCCAATCCAAGAGCAAACTATACCTTTAGGATTAAAGGGGTTAGACGTTATTGGACAAGCACAAACAGGTACAGGAAAGACAGCAGCGTTTGGATTACCCATGCTAGAAAAAATTGATCGCAATAAACGCGCGATTCAAGGACTAGTCATTGCACCAACACGTGAGTTAGCGATTCAAACTCAAGAAGAATTGTACCGCTTAGGTCGCGAAAAACGCGTATCCGTACAAGTTGTTTATGGTGGCGCAGATATTGGCCGTCAAATCCGCTCCTTGAAAAACAATCCACATATCGTTGTTGGAACACCCGGACGTCTGTTAGACCTAATCCGTCGTAAATCCTTAAAATTGAACAATGTTGAAACACTTGTTTTAGATGAAGGTGACGAAATGCTGAACATGGGCTTCTTGGAAGACATCGAAGCAATTATTTCCGAAACGCCAGCAGATACACGTCAAACACTCTTGTTCTCAGCAACAATGCCGCCAGCAATTAAACGTATTGGTGTAAAATTCATGAAATCACCAGAACACGTTCAAATTAAAGCGTCAGAAATGCAAGCAAACCTGATTGATCAATATTTTGTGAAATGTAAAGATTTCGAAAAATTTGATAACATGACTCGTTTGTTCGATGTTCAAAACCCAGAATTAACCATTATCTTCGGACGTACAAAACGCCGTGTTGATGAATTAGCGAATGGTCTAGAACTTCGTGGTTACCGTGCTGAAGGTATCCATGGTGACTTAACTCAGAAAAAACGTATGAGTGTTCTAAAAGACTTTAAAACAGGTAATTTAGATATTCTAGTTGCGACAGACGTTGCAGCACGTGGTCTAGATATAACAGGTGTAACACACGTTTATAACTATGATATTCCACAAGATCCTGAAAGTTATGTTCACCGTATCGGCCGTACTGGTCGTGCTGGTAAAGAAGGTATGTCCGTTACATTTGTAACACCAAATGAAATGGGCTACCTACGCACAATCGAAAAACTAACCGGAAAAGCAATCTCACCATTGCGTCCACCTTCAGATGAAGAAGCGTTAGTTGGTCAACTGAAAAATGCAATTGATTCAATTGATACGCTTGTTAAAGAAACTGAATCAGAAAAGTATGATCGTGCAATTAAACACCTTATGGATAAATACACAACAGAAGAACTGGCTTCGGCACTTATTAAAAGCCAAACAAAAGAAGCGACTGAAGTTCCTGTTACGATTACACCAGAACGTCCATTACCAAGCCGTGGTGGCGGTAAAAAAGGTGGCAGCGGCTACCGTGGTAAGAGTGGCGGATACAAAGGAAAAAGTGGCGGAAGCCGTTCAGGCGATCGTCGTCAATCCGGAGACCGCAACAACAAAGGCCGTTCATTTAGCAAAGACCGTGACAGCCGTCCATCTAGTGGTGGCAAGCGTCGTGATGACCGTAAAGGATCATCAAAAGGTAGCGGTAAACCAAGTTTTAAAATAAGAAGTAACGACTAATAGTAATTTTTAAAAGAAGAGCTTCGGCTCTTCTTTTTTATTTCGCAAAAAATCATCACTTAGAAGGCTAAAATAATTTCTAATGATTAAAAAAGAGCAAATTTCATCATAAAGGACTTAAAAAATTATCCCAATGATGAAATATCAAGAAAAATCATCACTGGAGAAAAAGAATGGCAGACTACTGATGTTTACTCAGCAAGCCTATTGCGATAGATCTTTATTTTTGCCATAATGAATGGATAGAAAGAAAAACCGAAGGAGTAATCACGATGATTGTAGGAATTGGTCTGGACGTTACAGAATTAGACCGTATTGCCAAAGCTTATGAGCGAAGAAAAACATTTGCCGAGCGAATATTGACAATAAAAGAACATGCTATATTTTCTAACATGAACGGCACACGCCAAATGGAGTTTCTAGCGGGTCGTTATGCAGTTAAAGAAGCTTTTTCGAAAGCTTTAGGAACTGGGATTGGGAAATTATCATTTCAAGATATGGAAGTACTGCCTGATTCCAAAGGTAAACCTATTGTGACCAAGTCCCCTTTTGACGGGAAGATTTGGGTTTCGATTTCGCATTCTTCTAACATTATTATCGCGCAAGTTATTTTAGAAAAGTAAGGGGTACGTTGATATGGTACGTGGTATTCATCGCCCAACAGTGGCGAAAGTCGACTTAGGAGCAATTAAGATAAACATACAACAGATTCGTTCACATATGAAGCCTGATAAACAGTTATTGGCAGTTGTAAAAGGGGATGGCTATGGACATGGAGCAGTTTCGGTTGCCAATGCTGCTAAAGAAGCTGGAGTAGATGGTTTTTGCGTAGCTATTCTTGATGAAGCTTTTGAGTTACGTGAAAGTGGATTTACTGAAGATTTTCTTTTAGTGATGGGATTGACAGAAGTCCGTGATGTCGCTTTAATGGCGGATGCTAATATCAGTGTGGCCGTTTCATCGATTGAATGGTTAGAGCAAGCAATACCATTACTGGCACTACGGAAGACGGACAATCCCTTGCGCATTCACTTAGCAGTTGATACCGGAATGGGTCGCATTGGTATCAGAACAGAAAGCAAAGTACGGGCATTTGAATCTTTTTGCCAGCAACATGAGTCTCTTCACTTAGAAGGTATCTTTACCCATTTTGCTACAGCAGACGGGGAAGATGAGTTTCAAGTAGAGCGTCAATATGAAGTTTTCAAAAAGTTAGTAGCCAGCATGAAAGTGCGTCCCAAAATGGTCCATCTAGCAAATTCTGCTATGACTTTATGGCGTGAAGACTACGAGACCGATGCTGCTCGTATTGGAATTGCTATGTATGGTTACAATCCATCAGATACAACCCTCCCTCTACCTTATCCACTTATACCTGCTTTGACTTTAGAAACTGAAATTGCTTATGTTAAACAGATGCAAGAAGGAGAGACAATCAGCTATGGCGCACGCTACCGTGCTTACGAAGGAGAATGGATTGCGACTTTGCCGATTGGCTATGCAGATGGCTGGCGGCGTGATTTACATACCTTACCGGTTCTTGTAGAAGGGAACGCCTGCCCAGTTCGCGGCGTTATCTGTATGGACCAATGTATGATAAGTCTTCCTAAAGCCTATCCAATTGGAACAAAGGTGGTTATGCTAGGGGAGAGCCATGGCCAGATTAATGGTCCATCAGAAATGGCAGCAGCAATTGGCACCATTGGCTACGAAATACTCTGTGGGATTAGCCAACGTGTACCGCGTATTTATATTGACTCCACACACGAATAAAAAAACAACTAAGAACGAGAAGGGAAGCCAAGGCGGGTTTCCTTCTCGTTCTTTATGTGATACACTAATTTAGCTTTACAAAAAAGCTCGTGGTTCGTTGACCATCCCACGTAAAAAAACTAGGAGGAGTAAAAATGAATATAAAAAAAATGGTGACAAATACGATTGTCGCAGCCCTTTATGTGGCGTTGACAGGGGTTTTTAGTTTTATGTCTTTTGGAGCAATCCAATTTCGCGTTTCAGAAATGTTAAATCATTTAGTTTTTTACAACAAAAATTATAAATATGGCGTATTACTGGGTGTTTTTATTGCAAATTTATTTTTTTCAACATTAGGGCCTTGGGATTTAATTTTTGGTTTTGGTCAGACCCTCATTTCCTTTCTAATTTTAGAGCGTCTATTTAAGCCGGAAGACTCTGAGACTAAAGGGATGATGAAAACGACGCTTGTTTTTTGTTTAACCATGGTGTTCGTAGCAGCAGAACTTTATTTAGTTTTAAAACTACCCTTTATATTTTCTTTTGTAACAGCGGCATTTGGTGAAGCAGTCGTTTTAATTGTCTCTATGCCCCTCATGAAATACTTGAATAAGTTAATTGGTTTTGCTGGAAAAATGGCATAATCTGGTTACTTTCAATATAATAAGAAGAGAAGGTTATTAAAGGAGGAATTACAATGGAATTACTTGCTTTAACAGTAGGCCCACTTCAAGAAAATTGCTATTTTCTGATTGGTGAGAACCAAGAGACAATTATCTTCGATCCAGGTGCTGAAGCGGCAGAAATAAAAAACGTTATAGAGGAAAATGAATTAACACCTATAGCTATTATCTTAACACATGCACATTACGACCATATTGGTGCGGTAAATGATATTCGTAATACCTACAACATTCCCCTCTACCAAAGTTCAATCGAAAAAGAATGGTTAGAAAACCCTATGCTAAACGGTTCTGGTAATCATCCGCAAATGATGGATGTGGTCATTGAAAAACCAGCTGATTATTATATGGATACAATGGGGCCGAATCGAATCGGGCAGTTTAAATTTGAAGTCCAACATGTACCTGGACACTCACCAGGTAGCCTTGTATTTATATTTGAAGAGAATGGATTCGCCATTGTTGGGGACGCCATTTTCAAAGGAAGTGTCGGCCGAACTGACTTTTCTTATGGGAGTCATGAGACCCTTATGGAAGGGATTAATAAACATATTGTTCCGCTCCCAGGTGAAATTGTCTTGTTTCCAGGACATGGTGACCCAACTACGGTAGAAGAAGAAATAGCATCTAACCCATTTTTAAATGGTGCAACGAGATAATAAAGAAAACAAAGAGAGACGGATTTAAAATCCGCCTCTCTTCATTTTATAGACAACTTAGGTTTTTTGTAGATTTTCGACAGAAACCACGCTGTAGTCCATTTTTTCTAGTCCGGCAATAATGGTATCAAGTTCAGCACGCGTTGTTTCAGCTGGTAAGGTTACCAAGACGCGTCGCAAAACGTCATCACGTGTCCCATCTAAAGTGATCACATTGGCAATACTGGTTGTTTTATTAATAACTTTCGTAATTTGAAAGAGATCACCTTTACGGCTTGGTGCAACAATAGTTAACACGTAACTCCCAATGTCTACGCTCCAAGACTGAGCCAGCATATTTAATAAGCTGCTGTGAGTCAAAATACCAAAGAAAGTCATATCTTTATTTAATACAGCAATATAAGGTAATTCCTTGATGGTGAAGAAAATTTTGAAAAATGAGCTATCAATAGAAATAAATTTGGTAGCGTTTTTTAACAAATGTGTAACAGGTAAGCTCATATCGCCACCGTTTGCTTTGTGACGATAAATATGCATTTTATAAATATTTCCTCTAAAAAGTTTTTCAGTCTCATCCAAAACTGGCACACAACGATAACCAGATTCTTCAAGAATATCAATTGCTTCTTGTAATGTAGCAGACTCTTTTACCGTAGTAAGATCCCTTTTAGGAATGGCAAGCGAGCGAATAAGCATAAGTTGTTCCTCCAATCAGATTTATATAAAGATAATAACATTAAAATGAGAAAATGCAATAAAAATAAGAGAATTGTAATAAGCAAGAAAGCTTATAAATACAAGAAAAGAGACTACTTTCTAAACCCTTGTAAAAATAATTAAATGAGAAAGTTATGAAATTTTATAAAAAAGTTAGCAAAGCTTAGCTTGATTTTTACTGATAAGTTGCCTATTATTGGTGTAACTTACTTATTTTAACTTAATTTAGGCAAACAAAAAAGGAGAAAAGAAGGATATGAACCCAGACCCCGAAGCCCAGCGATTGCTGTCATCTATTTTAATTGTGGTCGTGCTAACCATTGTGAATGCTTTTTTTGCTTCAGCGGAATTAGCTTTTGTATCAATTAACCGGCAAAAAATGATGAAAATGGCCGAAGATGGCGATCGTAAAGCGAAAAAGGTTTTAAAGCTTTTAGATAATTCTGATGATTTTTTAGCAACCATACAAGTGGCAATTACACTAGCAGGGTTTCTTAATAGTGCATCTGCAGCATCTAACTTTATACCTTTCCTTCGTCCTTTATTGGGTGGTATAACCGGATGGGAAACGATTGCGACTATTACAGTAACGTTAATTCTATCATATATTACACTTGTATTGGGAGAGCTGTATCCCAAACAGATTGCCCTGCAAATGCCAGAGCAGATTGCTCGTTTTACGGCAGGACCAATTGCTATTGTGAAATGGTTTAGTAAACCCTTTGTCTGGTTATTGTCTATATCAACCAGTGTTTTGAAAAAAATATCGCCAATTGATTTCACACAACAAGAAGAGAAGCTAACACGTGATGAAATGCGTCAAATACTTGCTCAAAGTCGAGGACAAGGTGCAATTGATCCGTCAGAATTTACAATGATGGAAGGCGTTCTATCCTTAGACACACGCTTGGCACGTGAATTGATGGTACCTCGTACGGATACTTTGATGATTGATTTAGACGATGATTTAAATGATAATCTAGAATTAGTTCTAGAGAGTCCTTATTCACGTTTACCCGTATACGAAAATGACAAGGATAATATTATTGGCGTTTTGCACATGAAAAATGTTCTAAAGGCATCTAAAGATATCGGTTTTGAAGCTTTAGATTTCCGCTCTTTAGTCAATGACCCCTTATTTGTTCCCTCCACCATCTTTATTGATGACTTATTGGTAGAATTCCGTAAGCAACACACCCATCTTGCAATTTTAAAAGATGAATATGGGGGTGTTGAAGGGATTGTTACTTTAGAAGACTTATTAGAAGAAATCGTTGGTGACATTGAAGATGAATACGATGAAATTCAACGGCTCTCCCGTAAACTGGATGAGAAAAACTATTTTATTAATGGGAAAATGAGTCTGCAAAAATTTAACACCCTCTTCGAAACCGAAATCGAATCAAATGAAGTTGATACGATTGGTGGATATATGATTGAAGAGATTGGGTATTTCCCTGATGATGATGAAAAGTTAAGTGTGCGCATTGGGCCTTATATCCTAACAACGGCCAAAGTCGAAAGTGGCCGAATCCGATCGGTCCATGTGGAACATAAACCAAAAGAACAACCAGCTGTAGAAGAAAAATAAAAGAGGGTCCAATTTCAAGGGAGGCTAACCCCTCACTGGAATGGGCCTTTTTTAAGGAGAAGAAACAAGTGGAAAATAAAAACCCAATGATGCGACGTCCGGTTGTAAAAGAAGAATTAGTTGATTTTATGCGTCAAGAATTAAAACCTTTTTCGGGTAAATTAGCAGAATTAGAAGCCTACGCCCATGAGCGCGGTATCCCTATTATTCCTCATGAAACAGCTGTTTTTTTAAATATGATAGTGGGACTTTTACAACCACAAAATATTTTGGAAATAGGGACGGCAATTGGCTTTTCAGGGAGTTTAATGGCTCAACATTTAAATGAGAATGGGCACTTAACTACTATTGACCGATTTGATATTATGATTGAACGCGCTAAAGCTAATTTTGATAGAATGGGACTAGCTGATAAAGTCACCTTGTTAGAAGGCGATGCTGCGGATATATTGCCAACATTAGACCAAACTTTTGATTTTATCTTTATGGATAGTGCAAAGGCTAAGTATTATGAGTTTTTACCTTATTGTATGCGTCAATTAAAAGTAGGTGGCGTCTTAATGATTGATGATGTCTTCCAAGGTGGTACCATTTTAGAAGATGAAAAAGACATTCCTAAACGGGTCCGTAAAATCCACCGTCGTCTTAACCAGTTGATGGAGACGGTATTAGACCACCCTGCTCTTGAAACTTCATTAATTCCTTTAGGGGACGGTCTATTAATGATAAAAAAACAAGCTGAGTTTGACTTTTCCTATATCCTAGACAGTTTATAAGAAGTCTAAAAAAATGGCGAAAAGTAGTTTTTTGCGTTACAATTGGTAAGTAAAAAACTACAATATTAGATTTTAGCCAACAAAAAGCCATCAAGCATATATGGAGGATTAACATGAATAAAAAATCACTGATAATAGCAAGTATTAGCGCTCTAGCGGTTCTCATCATTGCGTATGTAGTAGGAGGACTCTATTATACGAGTCGGTTCCTACCTAATACTTTTGTACAAGAAACTGAAATATCTGGAGAAACAGTAGCCGAAGCTAGTCGTCAAATTAATGAAAGACTAGAGGGCAGAACAGTTGCCGTTGTTGAAAATGGTCAAACACTTAAAGAAATTACCCCTAAAGAATTAAAGATTAGTTTCGACAGTCCCGATTACTTCAAAAAGGTTCAAGAACAACAGAATCATTGGGCTTGGCCAGTAGCCTTTTTTAATGAAAAGCAAGTAGATGCTAAAAATATTAGCTTGAAATTTGATGAAGCAGCTGTTTCTACCTTACTAGAAGAAGTAAAGGAATCGGATCAAGAGCGTTTCGCACCAGTTAATGCACAGGTAAAAAATAAAGAAGGCACTTTTTATGTCGAAGAAGAAGTTCCAGGTACAGAAATTAATAAGGAAAAATTTGAAGAAGAGCTCACAAATGTGATGATTTCCCAAGCAGATACCTTAGCAGTTGAAAACACATATCTCCTTGCAACTCTAACAAAAGACAGTGAAGAACTTAAAGAAAGAATTGCAACATTACAAAATGCAGCTGATACAACGATTACTTATACATTGGCTGGACAAGAAATTCAAGTACCAAAAGAACAAATTGCTCAATGGTTATCAGTAGATGAAACGGGTCAAGTAGTCGTTGATAGAGATGCAGCACGTGGCTATCTTGATGGATTACATGATCAATATGCAACCTTTGGCAAACCCCGTTCCTTTAAGAGTACGAACCGTGGTACTGTAGAAGTACCAGCTGGTGAATATGGATGGTCCGTTGCCGTAGAAGAAGAATCTGGTAATTTAGTAGACTATATTCTAGCAGGCGAAAATGTTACGGTAACACCGGCTATACTTGGTTCAGGCTATCATGAAGATGGAACCGATATTGGGAATACCTATATTGAAATTGATTTAGCTTCGCAAAATATGTATTATTACCAAAATGGTGAACGCGTATTTGAGACACCGATTGTATCTGGCCACTCACAAACCCCAACGCCCGTTGGTGTTTTTATGGCTTGGAATAAGGTGGAAGACACAGATTTAATTGGTTATAATCCAAGACGTGGTAATGATTACGCGCAACCAGTAGATTATTGGATTCCGATTGACTGGGATGGTGTTGGAATCCATGATGCCGCTTGGCAAGCATCTTTTTCTCCCGAACAATGGAAGACAAATGGATCAAACGGCTGTATCAATACACCGCCTGGTGCAATGGGACAACTATACGCATTAATCGATATTGGTACCCCCGTCGTTATTTTTTAAAGAAATAGCCTGTTGGAACGTCCCCGTCAATAAAAGGATAAGATCGCTTAATAAAACGCTTTCTAATACCTTTGCAAGCGACTTTGAACATGTGTATACTAGAGTTGCATTGAGAAAAGAGAACGTATCCTTTAAGGAGTTTGATAAAAATGAAGAAAATATTAATTGTAGATGACGAGAAACCAATCTCTGACATTATTAATTTTAATCTTGCAAAGGAAGGGTATGAAATTCATACCGCTTTCGACGGAGAAGAAGCCGTTAATCAGTTCGAAACGGTACAACCTGATTTAGTCTTACTAGACTTAATGTTACCAAAAATGGATGGGTTAGAAGTATGCCGCCAAATTCGCAAGAACAGTGACGTTCCAATCATTATGTTAACCGCAAAAGATTCTGAAATTGATAAGGTGCTCGGTTTAGAGCTGGGGGCAGATGATTATATAACCAAACCCTTCTCAAATCGCGAATTAGTTGCCCGCGTGAAAGCTAACTTAAGGCGGGTTAACGTGGCACCTGTTACGGAACCAGAAGAAGCTGCAGTTAATGAAATTCATATTGGTGCGCTTACGATTCACGAAGGACTCTATTCTGTATCGAAACGGGGCGAAGAGCTTGAACTTACTCATCGCGAATTTGAATTGCTTCATTATCTAGCTAAAAATCTTGGTCAAGTTATGACGCGGGAACATTTGCTTCAAACAGTTTGGGGTTATGACTACTTTGGAGACGTTCGTACAGTTGATGTGACCGTTCGACGTCTGCGTGAAAAAATCGAGGATACTCCTAGTCATCCAGCTTGGCTTATTACCCGTAGGGGAGTGGGTTACTTCTTGAGGAATCCAGATCTGGAGTAAGAATTATGATAAAAAAAATTAAATGGAGAAATTCTATCCACTTTAAGATACCAATGCTATTTATTTTCTTGCTATTGGTATCTTTACAAATTATTGGCGCCTATTTCATACGTCAACTCGAGTCTGACTTAATCAGTAACTTTGATAGTCAGATGAGTTTGAATGTCCGTTTTTTAGAAAATTCAGTCACACCAGTACTTGAAAGTGAAAATCAGGAAGAAATTAACTTGGCCACACAAAATGTTTTGCGTGACTATATTGGTGGTGATTTTCTAGAAGTACAAGTAATTGATGCAAAAGGTTACATTGTTGGAATTAACGACCAAACTAGGCAATCCATGGTTGGAACAAAATCTACCGATCGCGATGTTCAACAATCTTTATTGTTAGAAAGTGATCGCAAATATCAGTACTTAGATGAAGAACGTAATAGTCGGGTATTAAAAACAGTCTCATCGATATTCTCTCCTACTAATCCGGATGAGATAATCGGTGCTGTTATGATGGAATCAAACATTGAGGTTGTGTACACTCAAATTAGTGAAGTTGTACAAATCCTAGTCAGTGCATCGGCCGTTGCAGTTGTGATTACTATCTTCTTGGCGATTATTATATCTCAAGGAGTAGCGCGTCCCATTGCAGAGATGCGCACACAGACACTAGCGATTGCTCAAGGAAATTATTCGGGAAAAATTCGTATTTATGGAAATGATGAAATGGGACAACTAGCCGAAACTATTAATGACTTGGCCTTAAAAGTAAAAGATGCTCAAGAAACTACTGAAGCAGAACGACAACGATTAGATAGTGTTTTAAAGCACATGTCAGATGGTGTTATCGCAACAGATCGACGTGGTCGTGTGATGATTATTAATAATCGAGCGGTTGAACTTTTGGGTATTAACCAAGAAGACGCTGTTGGGAAATCAATTATGAAAGTTCTCAATCTTGATAAAACCTTCACCTTCCGACATCTTTTAGAAAAAGATGATGAGTTAATTTTGCATGTTGAAAACGAAGATGATAAGGAAGATTCTACCCTTCAAGGGGAGTTCTCGATTATCCAGCGCGAAACAGGATTTATTAGTGGTGTTGTCTGTGTATTAACTGATATTACCGAACAAGAAAAAATTGAACAAGAAAGACGCAACTTTGTTTCGAACGTTTCCCATGAATTACGGACACCTTTAACCAGTGTAAAAAGTTATACGGAATCCTTACAAGAGGGCGCTTGGAAAAACCCAGAGATTGCACCTTCGTTCTTAAAAGTCATTGCAACAGAAACCGAGCGCATGATTCGAATGGTTTCAGATCTCCTTCATTTATCACGAATGGATCAAGGAAATATGGAATTAGAAAAAGAATACATTAGTATCAATGATCTCCTCAGCCACATACTAGATCGTTTCGATATGATGGTACAGTCGGGTGCACTTCGAGATAAAAACTATCAAATTGTTCGAGATTTTACCAAACGAACATTGTGGGTAGATGTCGATCAAGATAAAATTACCCAAGTGATAGATAATATTATGAATAATGCCTTGAAATACTCACCAGAAGGCGGAACCATTACCTGTCGTTTGATGGAAACCCATAATAGTGTCGTGATGAGTATTACAGACGAAGGAATGGGTATTCCTCGCAAAGATCTCTCACACATCTTTGAAAGGTTTTACCGAGTGGATAGAGCGAGAGCACGTTCGATGGGTGGAACAGGCCTTGGTTTAGCAATTTCTAAAGAAGTATTGCTGTTACATGGGGGCCGCATTTGGGCGACAAGTTTGGAGAACAAAGGATCAACCTTCTTTATTTCGCTTCCCTATGTCTCATTTGAAGAGGAGGAATGGTCATGAAACGTGAAGGTTCAAGCCTAATTACTTACACGCTTTATCTTATGGTTATTTTGAGCTTATTTTTAACTTGGCGGATACTGAGTGTTCCTTCTGGGACGGTTGAAATTCAAACGGTCTCACCTTCCCAACAAACAACCAATCTTTCTAGTGTAAAAAATATTGATGATGTCTTTCGTCCCCATCAAATTGTTTTCCACAAGGCTAGCGATTCTTTTGTGAGTCAAGATGACGAGATCGTTAAAAAAGCCGATAATTTTTTGAAAAACTGGGAGTTATCCGAGCTCTTTTTTGAAGGAACTTACTCGCGTGAAGAGTACAACACCTTGATTTTGAACCGTAATAAAGTTGAAATAAACTTTCCAGCGTCCATTTATCTGGGAATGTTGACGCGTTATTTTGAGCGGTTGCCGGAAGGATTCGATAATAATACGATTTCACGTATTATTATTTCAATGAATGAGGATGATCCCATCTATTTAATTGATGATAAAAGCTTAAATGTCTATATCGCTGAACGTTCAAACGTATCTTTAGAACCTTTGTTAAATATTTATACCAACAGCCCTGAAAAGTTTATCAAGTCAGAAACATATACCTTTGAAAATGGCGTTCGCTTCTTACCACAATCTGATGTCTCCTTAAATAAGGTTGTTTACCTATCGGAAAAACAACCCAACAGCTTTTTTATTAATCGATTGTTTGATGATACAACAGAACTACGGGATGACAGCAATGAACAATTAACGATCTATAGCGATAATGTCTCCCAACTAAAAATTGATAAAAAGACTGGTGTTCTATATTACTACCGTAATAACTTAGATGAAACGGAATTGTCTGCCTACCAACATGTCCGTGATAGTTTCCATACACTTAAATTTATGGATACGTGGACCCAAGCCTTTTATTTTAATGGCTATGATACAGAAAGCGACGATGTGTTTTACCGGCGTTATCTAAATGGGTTACCTATTTCTGGTCAATGGAATCCGGGTCTCATTAAAATGGAAATGTCTAGCTCAGGGTTAGTCGAATTAACTTACCCGACTGAAGTCATCCAAACGCCACTTGAGGACCGTAAGGAAGCAATAACCGTTCCGTATGTTCAAACAGTAATTCAACAACTAGATGAAGCAGGAATTCGCTATAACGACATCCAAGACATGGAGATTGCGTATGAATGGAGCAGTAGCGACGAGAGCAGCCGTATTGCGACGCTTTTACCGACATGGTTTATAAACCTAGATGGAAACTGGAAAACCTTGGAAGAATGGCTGGTTGAGACGGAAAGAGGTGAAAGAGTTGGATTATAAACGTATTCAGATGATCTTAATTGTAACTTTTTCCGTTTTAAACCTCTACCTCTTGACCATTCTTCTCGAAAAAAATGATGCATTCAATTTGGGAGATCCAAGTAGTACGGTCAACTTAGAAGAAGGATTGCGTAATGAAAGTATTGATACGCGTACGCTAAGTAGTGAACAAGAAATGATTCCGGTCATTAAAACAGATAAAAACGATTTTTTAGAAGCGCAAGCAACAAGTTTGAAAAATCAAGTTGCACGTATGGAGAATAATATTTTATTGAGTGTGCTTTCAGAACCCATTAAGTTGGATTTTGATACACAAGCGCTTACTCTTTCTGAACGAACCGCTCCTCTGGAAGCCTTTATCGATGACGGGTACGTATTGCGAGGAAGTGACTATGAGTTATTTTCATACCAACCTAGCAATCGGCGCATCATTTATGTCCAAAAAACAGATGATAACATAGCTATTGCAGATGGGACTTCTTCACTTATTTTTTATCTCAATGACCAAAATCAAGTCACATCTTACGAACAAACGTATGCGGGCATTCTTGAGGTACAAGGACGACCGCGTACCGTTATTTCAGAACAGAGCGCTATTGAAACCTTATATTTAAATAACCAAATCCCTTCAAATTCGAGCATTCAATTACTGACTTTAGCGTATTACCAAACTTTGAGTTTGAGCGATATGAATATATACAGTCCCATGTGGTATGTTGAAATTACACGGGATAATCTACCGATTATTACCAAATGGGTAGATGCCTTAACTGGTAGTGTTATTAAAGCCCCAATTGTGATTGAAGAAGCAGAAGTAGAAGAGGAAGCAAAAATTAATACTAGTCGTGATAAAGCTAGCTTAATAATGGGTAATAATTAATAGGAAGGGGGAGATAAAATCTTTCCTTCCTATTTTTTTGTCTGTGAGAGATCCTTCACGTCAGTCGCTATCTGAGCAAAAATGGATTATACTTTATTTAATAAAGGAGGCGGTAAAAGTGCTAAAAAAAGTGATGGCTGTCATAAGTCTGTCCTTCTTATTGGTCTTAATCTTGCCAATGAGGAGCGTTCAAGCGAAGTCTTATGAGATTATTAACTACGATGTGACGGTTGATATAGTAGAAGATGGTAGTGCCTATTTTAAAGAAAAAATTACTTATGATTTTGAAGGGGAGTTTAATGGCTTTCTATTTGATTTGGATTATGAACCTCATGAAACACCAACTGATCTCTTGGTAAAGGTTGAAGAAGTAGGTAAGGAGCCCGTAATAATATCCCGAGATAACTCACAAACTAGCGGAACTTATGAAGTCGAGGATACCGAAACCTATTTAAATTTCACAGTTTATAATCCTGTCGAAGATCAGGCATTAACAGTTGTTTATGAGTATCGGATTCCCGATATGGTCACGAACTATAACGACATCGCTCAATTTAATCGGAAGGTCATTGGAGGGGCTTGGGAAGATGTTTTATATGATGTGGATATTCGTATCAGTCTCCCGCATCCAGTTGAGCCAGGTGAGTTACAGGCATGGGCACATGGCGATGCGACCGGTCAGGTGACAATTGAAAATGATCAGTTTGTCGATTTGAGTCTAGATGCTAATCCGGCCGAAACGTTTGTCGAAGCAAATGTTATTTTTCCCACATATATAACCTTTGATAATACCAATCAGGTGGAAGAAGATCGTCTGCAAACCATATTAGCAAATGAAGCAAGTTTACAAAGAGAGCAAGAAGCTCAGCGCGAGCGTTTTCTTTTAATTAGTATTATTCTGGGTATCATTGGACCAATTTTTACTCTCTTCGTCTTATGGTGGTTGCGGAAAAAATACATGCAAACAAATCCGAATCCTTATCAGGAACCTGATTACGTCTATGAACTGCCAGAAGATATGTCTCCAGCTATTATGATGAAAGCTGTTTTTAAAAAGAATCCAGATGCAGTGGATGTATCGGCTACTATTCTTGATTTGGTTCGTAAAGGTTATTTAAAAATGGAAGAACTAGATTTGCCCCGTGGCTTTGACTACCGACTAACTAAACTAAAGGAACCAAGTGATGCGCTCTTTGAACATGAAAAACAATTGCTTTTTTGGCTGATTGACCAAACAGGAGATGGACAGTCCGTTACCTTTAGTGAAATTGAAGAGAGTGATGCAAGTCCTAAAAAAGCGAAACGGTTTAATGAGGAACGAGAAGAATGGGTACGAACGGTAGCAGAAGATGCGCAAAGTTATACGGTACATTACCGTGCACCCCATGCCAGTTTAGCTTTTGGACTAATGGTGATGAGTGTAGTGGCATCGATTATCTTTTTTGTTGGGTTAGTTGCTGCTGCTTTTATACTAGATGTAGCCTGGTTGCACGTGCTCGCCATTGTCGGTGTTAGCCTCGGTATTTATACCGCCTACTATTATAGTCAACATCCACCGCTCACACCAGAAGGAGACCGAGCTGGAAAAGATTGGCGTGCCTTTAAGCGGATGCTTGAAGATGTAGGGGATTTTCGTATGGAAGATATCGGTTCAGTTGGATTATGGGATGTATATGTGGTTTATGCAACAGCTTTTGGAATAGCTGAAACGGTTTTAGATCAAATGGCGATTCAATACCCAGAAGACCTTGTACAAACCACTTCCCTTTTCTATCCTTACTATTATTACAATCCTTTTTATATTGGTTTTGTAAATCAAAGTGTTTCCAGTGGAATGGCTGCAGCCGCTCCTAGTTTATCTGCATCAGGAGCAGGAGGCGAATTTAGCGGGGGCTCATCAGGCGGTTCAGGTGGGGGTTCAGGCGGTGGCGCCTTTTAAATCAAAACTGCTGATTTTTTCTCGGTAATAAGGTAGAATGGATAGAGTAATGGAGGGAATCGCAGTGACTGAATTAAATGAACAGGGTGGTTTTCGTGTTAGTATGTTAGCAAGTGGTAGCTCAGGAAACTGTACGTACATTGAAACACCTAAAAAGAAAATACTCGTAGATTGTGGTTTAAGTGGCAAGAAAATTCAATCCTTGATGCATGAAATCGACCGCGATTTATCTGAAGTAGATGCTATCTTGGTGACGCACGAACATCGTGATCATATACATGGATTAGGTGTCTTGGCACGTCGCTATGGCGTCGATTTATATGCGAATGAAGCAACATGGAAAGCTTTACCAACAACAGTGGGTCAAATAAAAAATGAACAGAAGCATATTTTTGAAATGGGAGAAGTTTTAACACTTGGTGATATGGATATCCAAAGTTTTGGTGTTTCTCATGATGCTGTAGCGCCGCAGTTTTACTCTTTCCACTATCACAACAAGCAATTTGTTATGCTAACCGATACCGGCTATGTCAGTGATCGCTTGCGAGGTCTGCTTAAAAATGCGGATGCTTACTTGATTGAAAGTAACCATGACTTAGAGCTTTTGAGAATGGGCCGCTATCCTTGGAACTTGAAACAGCGGATACTAGGCGATCAAGGTCATTTGTCAAATGACGATGGCGCACTTGCGGTTTCAGAAATGGTAGGAGATAAAACCAAACGTATTTATCTAGGCCATTTGAGCCAAGATAACAATATTAAGAGCCTGGCACATGAAACCATGGAAACGATTTTGAGTGAAAAAGGGCTAGGTGTCAATCACACCTTTAAAGTTCTCGATACAGACCCTTATGTTGCAACAGAACTATTCAAAGTATGAGTGAAAGAAGTATTTTTACAAAGTTTCTTCATAGAATTTTCAAGAATAGCCGGTATGATGCATAATGAGAGAGAGGAGAATAGGTATGAAACAAAAACAAGAGAAAAAACAATCTGGCTTAAAGAATGGTTTATTTGGTGGTATTATTGGTGGTTTGACCGTTGCGCTACTTGGAACGGGCGTTTTAGTTGGTTCTGGGACAGTGGATATGAGTACCTTTAACGATTCGTCTACTATCACAGAAGTAGATAATAAGGGTACCGATGTAAACAATATAAGTTTAAATATTACAACGGGTACGACAGAAGCGGTTGAAATGGTAGAAGATGCTGTCGTTTCAGTTATTAACTTAAAAGAAAGTGTTGGTAACCCGTTTGGGTTCACTATGCCACAAACCGAAACAGATGATAGTGGCCTCGCTATGAATGGGACCGGTAGTGGCGTCATTTACAAAACTGAAGGCGAGACTGCTTATGTTGTAACCAACAATCATGTGATTAGCGGTGCAGATGCTGTGGAAGTCTTATTAAAAGATGGGACTAAGATTGAAGCGGATATTGTCGGTTCTGATGTTTGGACAGATTTGGCAGTCCTTGCTATTTCGTCAAAAGACATTAATACCGTAGCGGAATTTGGTGACTCTGATAGTCTCAATGTTGGCGAACCTGCTATTGCGATTGGATCCCCACTTGGAACAGAATTTGCGACTTCTGTTACGCAAGGTATCATTTCAGCAACAGAAAGAACGGTAGAAACCGATATTAACGGAGACGGCTTGGTTGACTGGGATGTAACGGCGATTCAGACTGACGCGTCAATTAACCCTGGTAATTCAGGTGGTGCGCTCATAAATATTGCCGGTAAAGTTATTGGTATTAATTCTATGAAAATCGCTTCTTCTAATGTAGAAGGAATGGGATTTGCAATACCAAGTAACGACGTTGTCAATATTATTGCCGAACTAGAGGCGCAAGGTGAAGTGATTCGTCCAGTTTTAGGTGTTAGTATGGTGGACTTGCAACAAGTATCTGTTCCTCAACAACGTGAAGTACTAGGTCTTCCTGAAGACGTAACGGCTGGCGTTGTAGTAGCAGAAGTTTTAGGTTTATCGGCAGCTGAAAAAGCGGGACTGGAACAATACGATGTCATCGTCGGTATGGCGGGCGAAAAAATTAGTAACATGGTAGAACTTCGTAAAATCCTTTACCGTCAAGAAGTTGGTAGTACAGTGGCGATTGAGTTGTATCGCAAAGGAAATTTAGGAACGGTTGAAGTAACTTTAGTAGATGGACAAGACCAATTATAATAACTACACATTCTTCCTAGGAAAATCCCTAGGAAGAATCCTTTTTATCTAGGTAGGGAAGAATCTGATAATTGAGTTGCTAAATCAACCAAAAGCGTATTAAACTCTTTTTGAAAATAGGTTTGCTCAGATGCTTGGTTGACTACTAAACTGATATAGAAAATAGGTGGGTTTTGAATAGTGATCTTCACTAAATTATTTTTGTCATGAACAAGAATATCGATCATAAAAGCTACCATATCAGTAGATGCGGCAAGAGAAAGGGCAGTCTTAATTTCTTTTGTATAGATAATCTGTGGAGGTGTGTGATAGTGCTCCTCGCACCACTGATTAAATACCCGTTCATGGGTATACCCTTTTTGTAAAGAAATAAAAATAACATCTTGCAAATCAACAGGTGTGACCTGTTTCTTTTTCGTTAAAGGGTGATTTGGTGAGACCCAAAGTGCGAGTTCCTGAGCAAGTAAAGGGACCTGTAAGAGTGAGGGGCGATTAAAGAAAGGTTCATCACCTCCTGTAATCGCAATTGGAACCTGACCCGACGTCACCATCTCTAGCATAACGTCTGAACTTTCTTCTTCAATAAATTTAATATTTGAAGCAAATTTTCCGAGCTCAGGAAGTAATTGGGGCATAAAGTAGCTACCTACAGTAGGTAGAAATCCAAAACTTACCATATGGTTCTTATAGTCATTGATTTCTTCTTGAGCGTTTTCTAATATTTGTAAAACCGTAACGGCGTGTTTGTGCAATATTTCACCTGTTGGTGTTAATCGCATTTGATTGTGGAGACGTTTCCGGTCTAATAAGAGCGTATCGAGTTCTTTTTCTAAACGCTGTAGAGACATAGAAATTGAAGGTTGAGATACAAAGAAGTGATTAGCTGTCGCGGTAAAATTGCGTGAAGTAGCTAAGTGGTTAAAGTAAATGAGGTCTTGGATATTCATGGGTGCTCCTTTCATCTTGTGAAGATTAATACATAATTAAAACCTATAGTAAATGCAACAAGTATAAACAATATTTATAGTACCATAATAAAACAATATTTCATATGTTGAGAAAGCCGTGCTATAGTTCAACTATAGAAACGCTTACAAACCTATCAGAGAGGGATTGGGATTTTTGAAGATATATAAACAGCTGTTTTGGATTTTTTTATTTTCTTTTATAGGAGAGGTGCTATCTATCGCCTTATCAGCTTTTGTAGCAATACCTGGGAGTGTCATTGGAATGGTCTTATTATTTTTAACACTCCATACGAAATGGTTGCGTGTTGAACAAGTCGATGAAATCGGTACGTGGTTAACGAGTAACATGGGGATCTTTTTTGTTCCGGCTGGAGTAGGGTTGATGGCCAACTTCGGGGTTTTAGCAGATACATGGTGGCAGTTATTAATCCTAATGTTTGTTACGACCTTCTTAATGATGGGTCTTGTTGGAAAAGTTGTTCAAGCCATTAAATTAAAAGCAGATAAAGGGGGCCAATCAAATGTTTGAAGCAATTGTAAATAATCCTATGTTATGGATTACCTTAACCGTTGGGTTGTATCTATTGGCTGCCAAGCTAAATGAGAAGTGGCCAAACCCTTTATTTACACCACTCGTATTCGCTATTATTGTAATTATTGTTATCCTGCTGGTGACTGATATCCCTCTTGAAACCTATAACGAAGGTGGGCGTTTCTTATCCTTATTTGTTACACCAGCGACAGTTGCACTTGCAATCAAGCTTGAGAAGAACTTCATATATTTGAAACAATACTATCCTGCTATATTGACAGGGATTGTTACCGGTGTGATTCTCCATACCTTGATGATTTATCTATTTGGTTTAGTATTTGGCTTCAACATCGAAATGGTTGCAACTCTGATTCCTAAATCGATTACGACTGCGATTGCGGTGGGCGTTTCGGAATCACTCGGTGGGATTGTATCACTAACTGTAGCGGTTGTTGTTTTTACAGGAGTAATTGGTTCCGTCATTGGAACGACTGTATTTAAACTTTTTAATATTCATGATCCAGTAGCACAAGGTGTTGCTCTAGGGAGTTCCTCTCATGCGATTGGAACAACCAAAGCAATTGAATTAGGTGATGTCCAAGGTGCTATGGCGGGGTTATCAATTGTAGTAACCGGTATTGTCGTTGTAATCTTAGCACCGCTAATGCAACCAATTACCCAGTTGTTATTTAAATAAATAATTAAAAAAAGAAAGTGAGTGGCAAAAATGGCAAATGAAGAAAAAGTGGTTTATAACGCACCAAGTGAAATAAAAGAAATCCGAGTGATTAATACCTATGAACTAGAAGACGAAGCACGTAAGATTGTTCCTAAAGGTGGTTTTGATTATATGTCGGGTGCATCCGGAGATGAATTCACCCTTCGACAAAATAATGAAGCTTGGAATAAAAAAGGGATTATCCCACGTGTTTTAGCTGATGTTGAGCATCCAGATCCTTCTACTTCTATTTTCGGAATTGATATTAAAGTTCCATTCATTATGGCGCCAATTGCTGCTCACGGTTTAGCTCACCAAACCAAAGAAGCAGGGACAGCAAGAGGTGTTTCTGAGTTTGGAACGATTATGTCAATCAGTGCTTACTCAGGTGCTTCCTTCAATGAAATCGAAGAAGGACTCAATGGTAGCCCGCGTTGGTTCCAAATTTATATGAGTAAAGATGATGAGTTAAATAAAAATATTTTAGATGAAGCAAAAGCAGATGGGGCAACGGCGATTATTTTAACCGCTGACTCTACATTAAGTGGAAATCGTCACAGAGACGAACGTAACCAGTTTGTTTATCCATTCGGAATGCCTATTGTCTCGCGCTATTTAACAGGTTCTGGTAAGAACATGTCTTTAAATAATATTTATGCGCAATCAAAACAAAAAATTGCTCCAAGAGATGTGAAGTTTATTGCTGAATATTCGGGGCTACCCGTCTTTGTTAAAGGGATTCAATCACCGGAAGATGCCTTATTAGCAATTGGTGCCGGCGCATCGGGCATTTGGGTATCCAATCATGGTGGCCGTCAATTGGATAGTGCTCCTGGATCATTTGCTACCTTAGAAGGTATCTCAGAAGCGGTTGCGGGGCGTGTACCGATTGTCTTTGACAGTGGGATTCGTCGTGGAGAACATATCTTTAAAGCACTCGCAAGTGGGGCCGACATTGTCGCTCTCGGTCGTCCAGTTTTATATGGACTCGCTCTAGGGGGCTGGAAAGGTGTCTACTCGGTACTTGAATATTTTGAAAAAGATTTAAAACGTGTCATGCAACTAGCTGGCACGCAAACAATTGCTGACATAAAAAAAGCGCGCCTGTTTGATTATAAATAAAAGGATATTAAAGAGCTTCCTATCACTATGATAGGAAGTTTTTTAATTTGTTTTGGTTGGTGGGTTGAAACAATAGGAAAAGTGTGTAAAGATATTCACGTTATGCAATAATAAGAACATGTTTAAAAATGAAAGGACGAGTCGAATGAAAATCGTGATTGCCGGCGGAGGGAAAGTGGGCTCCGTTCTTTGTACCGAATTAGCAACCGAAGAAAATGACATTATCTTAATTGAAAAAAATGAAAAACGTCTGGATCAACTAATCAACAGTAATGATATATCTGGTATCGCTGGTAATGGTGCAAGCTATGGCATCCAAGAAGAAGCCGGCGTTAAGAATTGTGATATTTTTATTGCCGTTACACCCGCCGATGAAGTGAATCTGATGGCTTGTATCTTAGCAAAAAAGTTAGGAGCTAAATATACGATTGCGCGTGTGCGTAATCCAGAATATTCCAATCATTTTGAGCCGTTCCGCGAGAGCTTAGGGGTCAATTTAATGATCAACCCCGAATTAGAATCTGCTCGTAGTATTGCCCGTATTATTAAATTTCCAACAATCTTAAGTATCCAAGCCTTTGCAAAAAACAAAGTAGAGCTGATTGAAGTTGAAGTACGCCCTGATAGCCCGCTGGATAACTTATCACTTTTTGATTTCCGAACCCGTTATGGGGAGATTTTGGTGTGCGCGATTCGCCGAAAAGAAGAAACGCTCATTCCAACCGGTAAAGACCATATTCACGCAGGCGACCATGTTTTTGTCCTAGGCAGTAAACAAACGATACGTAAATTTTATAGAACCATTCTTCCTCGAACTAAAGAAGTTCATTCTGCTCTTATTATCGGGGGAGGCCGTTTAACCTACTATTTAATCGACTATTTAAAAGAGTATCGTATGTCGATCAAGGTCATCGAACTCAATCGATCGGTAGCGGAAGAGCTGAGTGCAGTCTATCCGGATGTTGAAGTGATTTTGGGAGATGGAACGGATCAAGACGTCTTGCAACAGGAGGGTATTAATAATTATAATGCTTTCGTCTCATTAACCGGCGTAGACGAGGAAAATATTATTGCATCTCTTTACGCAGCACGTCAAGACGTGGATAAAGTCATCACGAAAGTAAACCGCGAGATTCTTTTAAAAATATTTGATGGTCTCGGTATGGAATCCATTATTACACCCAAACGTGTCATCGCGAACACAATTTTGCACTTTGTACGCAGCCTTGGGAACAATGCCGTTTCAGATGTGGAAGCTCTTTATCGTTTAGCGGATAACCAAGCAGAAGCCATCCAATTTAAAGTCAAAGCGACCAGTAGAGTCATTGGAATCCCGTTGCAAACCATGAAAACTAAAAAGAATCTGTTAGTCGGTTATATTGTCCGCGATCGGAAGTTAATTATTCCATCTGGACAAGATGTTATCAAAGCCGATGACCAAGTAATTATTATAACCAAAGATAAATACTTCGATGACATCGATGATATCTTGAAATAGGGGTGAGGATATGAATAAAGCGATGGTTCGTTATGTCGTTGCCCGACTGCTTCAAATAGAAGGACTACTGTTGTTATTTCCGCTTATCGTCAGTCTAATTTACAAAGAAGCCTTTCTATACACCTTCAGTTTTTTATCGGTTAGTATTATTTTAACCGTTATAGGAACCGTTTTTTCACTAAAGAAGCCAAAAAACAACCGGATGACAGCACGAGAAGGTTTTGTGATTGTTGCTTTGTCATGGGTGTTGTTTTCCTTATTTGGTGGGATACCCTTTGTGATTAATGGTGACATTCCACGTTTAGTAGACGCGTTTTTTGAAACAACGAGCGGGTTTACAACGACCGGTTCTAGTATTTTGACCGATGTCGAAGCATTGGCGCATTCGAGTTTATTTTGGCGTAGTTTTACACATCTCATTGGGGGGATGGGGATTCTTGTTTTTGCGCTAGCTGTTTTGCCCCAAATGGGTTCCCAGTCTGTCAACATTATGAAAGCTGAAACACCGGGACCAACCTTTGGAAAGTTGGTTTCTAAATTGTCTTCATCCGCACGTATCCTCTATATTATTTATTTAGTCATGACCGCTGTCATTATTCTTTTGTTATTTCTAGGTGGAATGGATGCGTTTGAAGCAATTTTACATGGATTTGGTGTGGCAGGAACAGGCGGTTTTGGTGTTCGTAATGGGAGTATTGCACCATATGGCAGTGCTTATTATGAATGGGTTGTTGGTTTTGGAATGTTAGTATTCGGGATTAATTTTAATCTGATTTATTTATTATTATTAGGCAGAATCAAACAAGTCTTTGGAAGTGAAGAATTAAAGTGGTATCTTTTTATTGTAGCAGGGGCAGTGACACTTATTTCAATTAACCTGTTCCCTACCTATACGTCTTATAATGTCTTAGTACGAGATGTCTTCTTTACGGTTTCTTCCGTGATGACAACGACTGGGTTTTCCACAGTTGACTTTGGAAGTTGGCCTCTCTTTTCGCAAGCTATTCTTCTATTCTTGATGTTTGTAGGTGGCTCCGCAGGTTCTACAGCGGGCGGATTAAAGGTATCTCGTGTTTTAGTCTACATAAAAGTTTTTATTGCAGAGATCAAAAGTGTTGCGCAACCCAATCGTATTGTAACGATTCTATATGATAAGAAGCCTCTAAATAAAAAGACTGAAAATAGCGTCACCAACTATATGATTGTTTATATCCTGCTGTTTATTACGATGTTTATGGTAATCAGTTTAGACTTACCTGATTTCAAATCGGCCTTTAGTGCGGTAGCGGCCGTTTTTAACAATATCGGACCAGGCCTTGGTTTTGTTGGACCCACTTCAAGTTTTGCTGAAGTAGGAGACTTATCGAAAATTATCTTATCTTTTGGTATGTTAGCTGGCCGGTTGGAAATATTTCCTATTTTAATATTATTTGCACCGCGTACCTGGAAAAAGTAGAAACCAAATTGGTTTCTACTTTTTTTGTGGATAAGTTTTGGGAAAACTATTTTAACCCTGTCAATAAGTCTTCTAAAAGGTGAATGACGTCCCTTTCTAAAATAAATCTTATCCCCAAAATCTGTGGATAACTGTGGATAACTATTTAATGATTGTGAATTAATAATACTTAAAGCCTATTTAATAGCGTTTGTTTTGTGAATTTGGGATGTGTACAAGTCAGGGATAAAAAATAAAGCTTGCAATTTCCAAAATCAATATCTGGGTACGTATTTCTTAATACTACCAAATGTGGTGGCGAACATGTGTACATGTGGATAACTTTTGTGGATAACCTGTTAAAGACGTTGATAAACTCAAAAAAATAACCAAGACAAGAGAATTGTCCTGGTTATCACTTATTTTAATTCATTTAAATAATCAATTTGTTCAAACGTATCCGATTCTGTTATCCCAACTAAGACAAGTTCTTCTGTCACTGGATCGTTAGGATCAAAGGAAACTAGTAATTTACCTGTTTTAGATTTTCGCATACCAATGATGTTAATATCGTATACCTTACGCAAATCTAGTTCAATTAGACTTTTACCCACCCAAGTAGCAGGTGGATAAAACTCAACGACGGATGTTTGATCATCTAAACGAACAATGTCTTCAATATTTGTCCGTAAGATCTTTTTGGCAATTCGCAAACCCGATTCTTTTTCAGGTTGAATTACCGTTGTCGTACCAATTTCTTCTAAAACTTCTCGGTAATTTTTATTTTTTGCTTTTGCGATAATTTTTTTAATCCCTAATTTTTTGCAGTTTAAAACCCCTAAAACACTTGCTTCTAAGTTTGTCCCGGTCGCAATTATAACAGCATCACAATCTTCCAAACCAACCGTTCGCAGTAGTTCCATATCTGTAAAGTCACCGATAATCCCTTTGGTTACAAAAGGCTGGATGCGGTTGACGTTTTCTTCGCTTTTATCAATGGCAATGACATCGCTGCCGTATTCTGCTAACGTTTTGGCAATGGTTGATCCAAAAATACCTAAACCGAGAATCCCAATTAATTTACTCATTTTATTATTCTCCTAACCAATGATAAGACTTCCTTTAGAATAGAGGATATCTTTTACCGCTTTATTTTTTCTAATTAAACTATCTAACAAGGTAATCGGTCCAATTCGACCGGCAAACATTAAGAACATGATGACAAAGTGACTCATACGCGAAAGAGAAGGAGTTAAGTTTGCGGTAACACCCACTGTTCCAAGCGCTGATACAGCCTCAAAAATCAAAAAGAGAGGATTGACATGAGGATTAAATAGTAACAAAAGACTGGCACCAAGTAAAAGAACGGAAAGCATGGAAATAAAAATAACGAGAGATTGTTTTACAATCGATTTGGTAATTGTATGATAGTACACATTCACATTATCTTGGCCACGTAATTCGTTGTAGAACAAGAGTAAAACAATGGCAATTGTCGTTGTTTTCATCCCACCAGCAGTTCCACCCGGTGATCCACCAATAAACATAAAGACTGTACTGGTAAACATACTAAAAGGGGTAATACCGGTATAATCGACCGTCGCAAACCCAGCTGTTCGCATGGTAACCGTATGGAAGAAGCTGGCAAGGACTTTTTCCCCCAATGAAAACGAACCAATACTCTCTGGATTCGCATACTCTGCGATAAAGAAGAGCAAAGTACCAGTTAACAATAAACCTAGCGTCATTGTTATTGTTAAGCGTGTGTGGATTGTCAGCGTGCGGATTTGTTTAATAAGGGAAGAACTGGTTTTAGCTTTTTGATTAGTCTTGATTAAATGAGCCACATCAAACCAAACAGAAAAACCAATGCCACCTAAAATAATTAATGAGGCAATCGTTAGATTAATAAGTGGGTTATGGACAAACTGAGTTAAACTCGAATTCCCTAAAATATCAAAACCAGCATTACAAAAGGCCGATACTGCTAAAAATAAAGACGTGAACAAGCCTCTAGACCAGCCCAACTCTGGTACAAAGTAAAAACTGAGTAGAATCATGCCAATCCCTTCGATAACAAAGGTATATTTAATGATGATATAAATAAAATTACGGAAATCTTGGCTATCTCCGCGGTTAATTCCTTGTTGGACTGCAAGTTTATTTTTAAACCCAATTTTACCTTTCGACAGCCGTAAAACGAAAATAGCGATGAGGGTCATTAACCCCAATCCACCAATTTGAATAAGAATTAAAGAGACAATCTGTCCAAATAAGGTATAAGAATCGGCAATCGATTCTGTAAACAAACCGGTTACGCACACCATGGAGATGGATGAGAAAAGATTATCCACATAGGTCGCGTTGGATGTCGGCAGTTGGCTGATCGGTAAGGACAAGAGAATCGAACCGATAAAACTAACCGCGGCAAAACTGGCCGCTATTTTTTGTGATGTCGACCATTTTTCAAAATATTTTAAGAACATGGGCCTTTCCTTTCTATAAGTGCACATTGTTTGCAATAGAAATATTGTAGTACGAAAATCATAAAAAAGATAGTTAAATGATGAAAAAAACTGGTTCTCCTTACAGGATTGAACCTTGCAAGCACGCCTCTTTTTGACTACTATGGAGAGAAGATAAAAAGAGGAGTTTAGTCATGAATATAAAGATTATTGCGGTTGGAAAATTGAAAGAAAAATATCTCAAACAAGGTATCGCCGAATATGTAAAACGTCTAGGTAGCTACTGTAAATTAGAAATGATTGAAGTTAACGACGAAAAAGCACCAGAAAACTTGAGTGAGAAAGAGATGGAACTGATTAAGGAAAAAGAAGGTGAACGGATTCTCGCAAAAGTTAGCGATCAAAGCTATGTCTTTGCTCTAGCAATTAACGGCAAACAATACGAATCAACCGCTTTTGCAGATCAAATCAACCAACTCGGCATTCAAGGAAAAAGTAACATTACCTTCATTATCGGTGGTTCACTCGGATTAAGCAACCAAGTCCTCAAACGTGCTGACCAAGAAATCTCCTTTGGCAAACTCACCTTCCCTCACCAGTTGATGCGACTAGTCTTAGTAGAACAGGTGTACCGAGCTTTTAGGATTATGAATGGACATGCGTATCATAAATGATAATAAAAATTAAAACAGATTAAGCAAGAATATCTACAAACTTTGTGTTATAATTATCTTTAGCGGAATAGAATAACGCTAGAGATTCTGGGCGATTAGTATAGCGGGAGTACGCTAGCATGGCATGCTAGTAGCACGAGTTCGATTCTCGTATCGTCCATAAACATAAAAAACAAGCCATTGTTAAGATGGCTTGTTTTTTATGTTTACTATATTTTTAGCCTTAATATTTCTATACAAGAATAGCGCTGTGGTAAAATAAAGAAAATTATCAAACAAAGGAGAGTCTTTATGGATCTATATGCGGGGAATACATACTGGAATCAAACACAGCCGGCTACTTCTCAATTTGAAAAATTAAAGCAAGATATTCACGCGGATGTTTTAATAGTCGGAGCAGGGATGTCAGGTACTTTATGTGCCAATGTTTTATCTACTCGGGGACTGGATGTAGTTGTAGTAGAAAAAAAATCGGTTGCCTATGGAAGCAGTGTGGCTAACACAGGGATGTTACAATACTGTAGTGATAAGAGTATCAGTCAGTTTGCAGAAGATATTGGCGAAGAAAAGGCAGTGCTTTTTTATCAGATGTGTTTGGAAGCAATGGACCAGTTGACTGAACTTAACCGCCAATTGGAGGGTCCCACTGGTTACCGATTACGGGATAGTATTAATTATGCCAGTGAAGAAAAGGACCAAGAGAGATTGATGAAAGATCAAAAACTCTTTGATAAATACGGCTTTCCTTCTGAGTTTTTAAACCGGCAAGAACTAACAGAACGGTATCAGATCGATAAAGCCGCTGCCTTACGCACTTGGCACGATGCGGAAGTAAATCCCTATCAGTTTATTCAATCTATAACGAAAAAGAATAGTGAGCAAGGAGTCACTTACTATGAAAATACAGAGGTTGACCTTGATCAGATTACGACAAATTCTGTTCAAACTGTCGATGGTTTTGTTATCCACTTCAATCATTTGATTTTGGGTACAGGTTATACAACCATTTACCCCGCTATTCAAGATAAATGTATCCAATCGCGAACCTACGCTTTTGCTTCCGCTCCAATAACGGGAGATTTGTGGAAGGATGACGTGATGGTTTGGGAAACAAAACGACCTTACCTTTATTTCCGTACGACACCCGACCACCGGGTAATTGCTGGTGGTCGGGATGAAGAAATTAATCAAGTGGTAGAGGATCCCGACAAAATTCGCCAGATAAATGAAGAGATTGCAGAGGAAATTGAAACACTTTTCCCGCATTTAAATATCGATATCGAGTATGTTTGGAATGCTTTGTTCTATGGTTCAAAAGATGGGCTGCCTTTTATTGGGGCTGATCCGTCTCAAGCTAATAAATATTTTCTTCTCGGCTATGAAGGAAACGGGACGTGTTATTCAATGGCAGGAGCAGTTTTGTTAGCCGATTTGATAGAAGGAAAAGAGAATCCTTATCAGAATTTACTCCGAATCGATCGTTAAAAGTAAAAAAAAGAACCCTTTTTATAGGGTTCTTTTTTTTAGGAAATATTTTTAAAATAATGAAAAGCTTTCAAAATTTTCTTGATCCATCTTTTGACGTTTCACTGTATAGAATAAGATAATGAACAGATTCACGACTACAAAAATCCCTATTAGAACGAACATATCTGATTGGACGCTGCCGCCAATTCCAAAAACGTTTCGATAAGCATCAATCGAATAGGTGATGGGTAGGAAGGGGTGAATCGCTTTAAAGAAATTATTTGATAATTGAATCGGGTATGTACCACCTGAACCTGATAATTGAAGAACTAGGAAGATTAACATTAAGAACGATCCTACTTTATCAAATAAAAGATTAAACAACATAACAATGGAAATAGAAGTCAGTGCCGTTACGATAGTTACAAATAGCGTTTTTCCAAGCGACAGTGTTTCTAGACCATTTACATTAACTAAAAGTGTCACCATGATTAAGGATTGTAAAATTCCTACTGCTCCAACAACAGATAGTTTACTTGCCCACCAGCTGAGACTACTTTTTGGATATTTATTTGGGGTAAAGACGTCATACATCAAGTTCAAACTAATCGCCCCAACAAATAAGGCTACAGACATCATATAAGGTGCCATTCCGGTCCCGTTATTAGCAATGGGTGCACGCTCGCTTTGACGAGAAATAACGGGTTGAGCCATAACCTCGTAGGTATCGTCTGATGGATTGACTTCATTTAAGGCCTTGCTACCATTAGCCAGTTTTTTGTTTAATTCAGCAGTGCCATCTACTAGTGAGAAGAGACCATCGCCAAGTTTAGTAGACCCATCAGCCAATTGACTTGATCCCTCATTAATTTTTTCAGCCCCATCGGTTAGTTTATTGGCCCCATCCGTTAATTCGGGAGCTTTTTCAACTAACAGATTGGTTCCTGTAACAAGTGCTCGTGTTCCGTTTTGTAAATCATTTGCACCTGCTGCAAGTACGCCTGTTTGGTTATTCAACGTTTGTAAGCCAGAATTGAGACGCGAACTGCCATCAAGCAATTCACTGCTACCGTCTGCTAATTGTTGTGACCCACCTAAAAGCTGTGTGAGCCCATCAGACAGGGTTTGTGTCCCAGTTTGAGCTTTTCTTAAACCATTTTGTAGAGATTCAGCACCTGATAACAAGGCTTGGCTGTTAGTACCAATCTCATTAAAGCCATCCATCAATGCGTAGGTGCCACCGTAAATACGGTCATAACCGGCTGCTAATTCACTGACACCCACTTGTAAGGCCAAAATTTGATTGGAAATTGCGGAGGCATCAATGTCGTTTAAGGAAGAGAGACTTGATAAGCCAGCTCCAATGGTTTGGATAGAGGCGTATTGTTGAGCGCCAATCGTTTGCAACTGAGAAGAAACAATTTGTTCAACGGCAGCTGCTTGTTCAGGACTCAAATTAGCATTGCTCTCTTGGATAGCCGTCATAATAGCGCTGGTATTTGAAGTCGGTTCGCTCGCAACTAGAATATTTTCTAGTTCTATTTGCGTGGCAGATACTAAGCCAGTGAGATTGCTTAGTTGACCCATTACACCTTCTAACTCTGAAGATATAGAAGAATTTTGTAATTGATCGTTTAACGTTCCTAACCCAGCATCCATTTGATCTAATCCAACTTTTAACTGGTTTAATTTTTCTTCTTGTTCTTGGCTTGTCATAGTGGTATTTAGACGCTCTAAACCATCTACTAAAAGCTGGCTACCTTGCGTTAATTGCGCCATACTTTCATTGAGAGTACCCATCCCACCTGAAAGAGTAGCAGTATTGTCAACGAGAGAAGTAAGACCTGTTTGTAAGGCGTCACTCCCATCATTTAAGCTTGCTGAACCTTGAGCTAATTGTTGGACAGCCGATTCTAAAAGAGGGACTTTCCCTGTTAAGGTTTCTACACCTTCATTCAGTGCAACCGCACCATTATCTACTTGCGTTACTCCATCTAAATAGGTTTGTAAGCCAACGTTTAAGGTTTCAGTACCATCTTTAAATATTAACGTACTAGCGGCTAAAGTATTCAAATTGCTTGTAACCGTTTGATTACCATCTTTAATTTCGACGGCGCCATCCGTTAATTGTTTAGAACCATCTGCGGCTTTCCCCATACCATCTGCTACCGTTTCAAGTTGATTAAATATAGACTCGGCATAAATAGCTGTTACTTCGTTAGAAATCGTTTCTTTAATTTCATTAGCGGCCGATGAAGTGAGCTTGGAAGCGATGTAGCTACGTCCAGTACTTGTTTCATAATCTAAGACCATCTGCTTAGGTTTTTCATCCATAATAGTTGTTGCATTCTCAGAAAAATTTTCTGGGATCGTCAAGGTCATGTAATAGTCCCCTTTTTCTAATCCAGAATTTGCTTCTGTTTGTGATACAAAATGAAAGTCCAAAGCATCAGATTCCTTTAATCCATTTATTAAAGAATCTCCAATGGCTAACTCTTCATCATTAAACTGAATGGGTTTATCTAAATTGACGATTGCAACAGGCAAATCTGCTAATTTCCCGTAAGGATTCCACATAGAACTTAAAAAGATAACCGTATATAAAGAAGGAATTAAACTAATTCCTAGAAGGATAGCGAGCATTTTTTTATTTTTAAAGATTGATTTCCATTCTCTTTTAAACATTGTACACGTCTTCTTTCTCTAACTATTTTCATTTGAAACTAATTTTTTCCAATTGATAGAATCAACTTCATGATTTTCTTCTGTCAGAAGCGATTCCAAATTATATTGTTGTAACCGTTGCTTGAATTGTTTTTCTGCATCAAAAAAGACGTCCAATACTTCACGCTTTTTACTTTTTATTTTATCCGTGTTTATAAAAACCTTTTCTGCCAAGTTAGAAGATCTAACGAAACTCTTTTCACCTTCAATTGCTTCGTAAATATGAAGCATCGTAATCTCTTTAGGTGCTTTTAACAGGCGAAAACCTCCCTCTCTGCCGGATTCAGATAAAACTAAACCAGAAACGACAAGTTCACGCATAACTTTTTTCAAGTAAGAATCAGAAACAGATAGTCGTCGACTGATAATGGTGCTTTTTAAAGGGAGTTGATTAGATTGAGTAGCTAGCATAATTAATATACAAATGGCTTGTTCCACACTGTTTTTCATTTTCATTTATTTCGCCTCCTATCGTAGACAAGTTATATCCATAGATATATTATATCTATGATTGAAAACAATGCAATGATATTGTTAATTTTTAATAAATTAAATAAAGCTATTCTTATTAAATCAAGGATGAGTACTAACAAACTAATTAGATGAGGACGTTTATCATTTGGGTCTACTAGCTCAGAAGTGTATGATAAAGGTACGATAATAAGAATGAGGAGGGGTCATATGGGAACATATGAATTGCCAAAAGTATGGAAGTGGGAAGAAGAAAATTCCAATAAAACAGGTAATAATCCGACTGCGGGGAGCCGATTTGAACAGAAGTTGCCAGTTGGTGAAGCGCCGTTTCAACTCTATTCATTAGGAACGCCGAATGGGGTTAAAATAGCAATCATGTTTGAAGAGTTAAAGGAGTTAAAGGTAACAGGAGCCGATTATGACTTATATTTGATTAATATTGGTGAAGGGGATCAGTTTGGGTCAGATTTTGTTAAGATTAATCCTAATTCTAAAATTCCAGCACTTGTAGATCAAAGTCAAAGTCCGCGTTTAGAAATTTTTGAATCGGGATCGATCTTGCTTTACTTAGCTGATAAATTTAACCAACTCATTCCAACCGATATTCATGGTCGAACTGAAACGTTGAATTGGTTATTCTGGCAAATGGGAGCAGGACCTTATGTGGGAGGCGGATTTGGTCACTTTTTCGCCTATGCACCAGAACCGATGAAATATCCCATTGATCGTTTTACGATGGAGACAAAACGACAATTAGATTTACTAGATCAAACGCTAGCAGAGCGACCTTACATAGCGGGTGAAACCTATACAATCGCAGACATCGCTATCTGGTCTTGGTATGGCCAATTAGCGTTAGGAACGTTATATGAAGGGTCCTATGAGTTTTTAAATATGGACGAATATACTCATCTTTTAGAATGGGCAAATCGTATCGTCGAACGACCAGCTGTTCAAAGAGGATTAAAAGCAGAATATCAACCGATAGAAAAATAATTTCTAAATAAGGACGCTCTACGCAATAGAGCGTCCTTATTTAAATGAAACGTTTCATTTAAATCGCTTTCGTGTGCTTTTATACCATCGATATGATAAAAATGAGGAGAGAGAAATAAAAAAGTGACTAGAAAGGGTAAGCGATATGACAGAATTTAAAGATGAAATTATTTTAAGAGGTCTCAAAGAAAATAACCTTAAAAATATTGACTTAAATCTTTTAAAGGGAAAGATAACTGTATTTACCGGTCTATCTGGTTCTGGAAAAAGTTCGGTTGCTTTTGATACCTTAGCTACCGAAAGTAGAAGGCAGATGACCTTAAACTATCCGCTCTATGTTAGAAACCAAATGCCACGCTATGAACGCCCCCATGTTGATTTGATGCAGAACTTAAGCCCCGTTGTAGTCGTTGAACAGCGAACGGTTGGTGGGAATTCGCGTTCGACGGTGGGGACCTATATGGATATCGATCCATTAATTAGACTGCTATTTTCGAGAATTGGTGATCCTTCAATCGGTTCGGCAACGGAGTACACGACACAAAGTTCTTTTGGTAGGTGTCCGAAATGTGATGGGTTTGGTCAAGTCGTTACACCAGATATTAATAAACTCGTTGACTTTAATAAATCCTTACGTGATTATGCGGTTCAATTTAAGCCTTTATCTCCTTCGGGTTGGCAAGGCCAATGGATGATAACCTGTGGATTGTTTGATCCAGATTTACCAATCAAAGACTATCCGGAAGAAACGCGTGAATTATTCCTCTATGGGCCCTCTGGTGGCGGGACGGTCTATGCACCTTTCCATACTAAAGATGGTCCCCAAAACGCGCAATGGGATGGACTGTTGCCACGCTTTGTCAGACTCTATATTAACCGGGATGTAACCAAACTCAAACAAGTTTCACAAGACGATGTCTTAGCCGTTTCATCGAATAAAGTGTGCCCACTTTGTCATGGCTCGGGCTTGAATCCAGAAGTTTTAACTAGTAAAATACATGGTTTTAATATTTTAGAATATAGAGAGATGGAAATAACAGAGTTGGTAGAGGAATTAAAAAAAGTAACCGATTCGCTGGGTCAATCAATTGCGCAACAAGCCATTCCTTTAATCAATCAGCTCATTGAAATGGGTTTGGGTTATTTGAGTTTATCTCGAAAAATGGGAACCTTGTCCGGTGGGGAAGCACAGCGTGTTAAAATCGCTCGTCATTTAGCGAGTAGTTTGAATAATATGACCTATATTTTTGATGAGCCTAGCGCTGGGTTGCATCCAGAAGAAGTTAATCAACTGATTACCATGTTAAAAAATATAAAAAATCATTATAATACGGTCATCGTCATTGAACATGATTTATCCGTAATAAAGGCAGCTGATCAAATTATTGAAATGGGGCCTGGAGCAGGTGTTGGCGGCGGGGAAGTTGTTTATCAAGGAAAACCAACAGGGCTAAAGAATGCTCCCGGTGCAGCAACCAAGTTGGAACGCCACCTATCCATCAACAAGCATCCGCGCAAAACGAATCAGTTTTTTGAAATAAAAAACGCTACGAATAATAACTTGAAAGATATCAGTATTGGGATTCCTAAGAATGTTTTGGTTTCTATTGTAGGGGTTTCGGGTTCAGGTAAGAGTTCCCTCATGCTAGAAGCTTTCCCTGAGCGGTATCCTGAAACTATAACCGTTAGCCAAGACCGTATAGGAATTTCCAGCCGGTCAACGCTTGCGACTTATATGGGGATTATGGATGATATTCGGGCTGTCTTTGCAAGAGAAACGGGGCAACCGCCAGGTCTATTTAGCTTTAATTCGCTCGGAGCCTGTCCTGTTTGTAAGGGGAAAGGTGAAGTGAAACCAGATGTTGCCTTTGCCGATCCGGTGACCATTCGCTGTGAGGCTTGTGAAGGGACCCGTTACTCGGATGAAGCGCGGTCTTTTCGTTATCGCGGTAAAAATATAGTCGAAATTCTACAACTCACGATTGATGAAGCCGTGGATTATTTCGAGAGGTCAAAAATTCTTACAAAAGTTGGTACCCTTAAAGAAGTGGGACTGGGTTATTTAACCTTAGGACAAACAACAAGTTCATTGAGTGGTGGAGAGATCCAACGTTTGAAGTTAGCCAGTCATTTAAAAAAAGAAGGTCAAATCTACCTATTAGACGAACCATCCCTGGGTTTGCATATGAAAGATAACGATAAGTTGCTACGAGTATTCCAAGACTTGGTTGATAAAGGAAATTCGGTTATTGTCATTGAACATAACCTAGATTTTATTGCAGCAAGTGATTGGATTATTGAATTGGGTCCAGAAGGTGGAAAAAGAGGCGGACATGTGATTTTCAAAGGTCGGCCAACTGACTTGTTAGAGGCAAACACCCTAACTGCTAAATGGTTAAAGAAAGCGACACAGTAATTAAAAAACTAAAGGGGAAGGTTTTTTTGAATAAAGAAGGCAACCAAAACCGCAACAGTATTGACTATTTTGGTCTGGTAGGGATTATTCTGTGGTATCTCACCTACTTAGTAAGGAAAACAGGATGGATAACCACTTATTCTTTTTTAAGTCTCTTTTGGAATGTTCCTAATCTCGCCTTTGCTTGGGTTTTAACGGCTATGTTGAAACAACTCTATCAACCAGCATTCAGCAAAACCCCACTTATTACGACTCCTTTGACGATAAAGAAATATTTTTATATTTGTCTATTAGTGGTCATAGGAGCAGTTATGAATGAAGTTATCTTTTCTGTTTTCCAAGAAATTGCAGTTGATAGAGATGATTTACTTGCGACTCTTATAGCACAAGTAACAATCTTTATAATTCCGGTTCTTCGCAAAGAAATCTATTAGAAGAAGCATTTTAACGGCACTCATAATTGCAGATTGCAACGTGATGAATTACTATAAACGTAAAGATGAGAACAGAAAAAAACTCCGTAAAACTTGGTCACTTGTTAGTAACGAGCAAGAAGTAGAGGAGGGTAAACCATGATTGAAAAATACATCTATGCGGTCACGAGAGAGTTGCCTAAAAATGCCAAAGTAGAAACCGCCGAGAAGTTACGAGAACTTATTCTTGAAAAGATAAGTGTGCTAGACAGTGAAATAAACCAAGAGGAAAAAATTGATTTGGTGCTAAAAGAATTGGGAGATCCAAAGCGCTTAGCCAATAAATATCGCGGAAAAGAACGCTATTTAATTGGTCCTATGTATTTTGATGCTTATATATCTGTATTGAAAATTGTTGCCCTGTCTATATTTATTGGAATATCAATTGCCTCTGGTATTGCAGTGGTTTTTTCCGTTGGCAGTTTAGTAAAATTTACAAGTAGCTATGTCGGAACCCTTATCACATCCCTTGCTCAAGGGGTAATGTGGGTAACAGGTATCTTTGCTTTTATCGAGTATAGCGGCGTTTCGCTTGAAAAACCTAACCAGAATCAAAAATGGGACCCTTCTCAGCTAGCTGAATTACCAGAAAAAAAAGCACGGATTTCCCGTGGAGAATCAATATTTACGATTGTCTTTACTACCATCATTCTACCTATTTTTTTCTTATCATCTGACCGTATCGGTTTTTATTTCAAAATTGAAAATCAGACACAATTTTTTCCACTTTTTAATCTAGAAACTATCCCTTTATTTCGAATCGTTATTGTAATTATTTTTATTTTAACAATAATAGTTGAACTCCTTAAATTAGTTAAAGGAAGATGGACATTAAGATTAGCAATTACCATAACCGTCTTGGATGTTCTCTCTTCGCTGTTTTTGATTTCTGCTATTAGTAGCGCCAACATCTGGGATAATGGATTTATTCGTCAATTTGAATCCTATGCTATTCTCTCTTTTGATCGCCTCATTACGTTAATAGTAGGAGTTATTGTTATCACAACTATTTTGGGAGCTATTTCAGCTCTATATAAAGGCTACAAATATGGAAGTAAATAAACACAATAAAACAGTCTCTTCCTAGACTAATTACAGGAAGAGGCTGTTTTATTCATCATTTTGGTAAATGAACTGTATTAATATTCTAATGCTTTTAACTCATCTAGAGTTATCGCTTCTTCAACGTAATTATCAACTAGGAAGCCACTTAGATTTGAAAATTCTTTGTAAAAAAGGTCATACGCGGTTAAATCCGAATTGAAGTTTGTCTCGTTTAACTGTAAGACAAGTTCCTTAGTTTTAGCTTGTGTATCAGCATCGATTTCCCAATTATCTGGCCTGAGGCGGCCTTCTTTATCGAATTCAGGTTTATCACCGTAAACCATTTCACGATAAATACGTTCTTGATGCATAATTGGGGTTTCGTGGGTGCCTTGTTCACTCATCACCTTGTAAAGAGCAATACAGTAAACTGGGAAAAAGGGAATAACAGAACTCGCCTTGGTAGTAACTGCCGTCGCCACAATCATTTGAGCTTTTCCATTAATATCCGCAAGCAACGCATCAATATTTGCTGCCTTTTCATCACAGTCCGCCTTGGCACGTCCCAGTGTTCCTCCACCATAATAAACATGATTCAGTTCGGTTCCTAGATAAGAGTAATTAGTCGTTAGAACACCATCAGCGAGAACGTCTGCTTCTTTTAAAGCTTCCATCCATAACTGCCAATCTTCTCCCCCCATTACTTTAACTGTGTTAGCAATCTCTTCGTCACTGGCAGCTTCTAATTTTTCTGTATAAAAAGATTCTGTTTGCATATTGATATGCGGGCCAATTACCGGTTCACCAATCGCTTTAATAGCAGAATGGTACGTCTCACCCGTGTCAGGATCTTTACGAACGCCACTTGCGAGGCTGTAAACGACAAGATCTACTTTTCCACCGAACTCTTGCTTGATGTAATCAATAACTTCTTGTTTAGTTTCATGGCTAAAAGCATCTGCGACAAAGTTTTTAGCGATGAGACCTTCCTTTTCAGCGGCTTGACGGAAAGCAATGTTATTATACCAACCAGCAGTGCCTAAATTTCTTTCATTTTTTGGACCTTTTTCAAAGGAAACCCCGATAGTGTCTGCCCCTGCTCCGAAAGCCAGACTAATGCGTGTTGCTAAACCATAACTAGAAGAAGCACCAATAATAAGAACCTTTTTAGGGCCTTCGTAAGTACCATTATTTTTCACATAATTGATTTGATTTAAAACATCTTGTTTACATCCTAATGGATTAACACCTAAAGCGACATTGCCTCGTAATTTCTGTTCGAATTTTAACATGATTAATTTTCCCCCATTAAATCTTAATAAGAATATAATACCAGAAAAAGGTTGTTTTAGTGGTAAGAATAAAAAAACTGTTAAAGTAAAAGAATATCAGGATGACTGTCTAAGCTTTGGTCTATCTTATCAAAATTTTAAAAGGAGCGCCATTATGAACCAATCGCGAATCACACGGTATCTCGTGAATATTGTACTGGTCTTACTTGCTTTTATTTTATTAACGTTTTTATACGACACTTTTTATCCCATTGCTAGTGTCTTTTTTTATCTCTTAGTGCCAATTATTTTTGGGATCTATCTGTATTATGCCTTTCGTCCCATTAAACTGTGGATTTTTAGTAAGACAGGAAAAGAAGGGTTAGCAGCCCTTTTAGCAGTTACCTTGTTCTTTATCATTTTTGGCTTTTTACTTTTCTTTGTAGTAAAAATTGTTTATGAACAAGCACTCCAACTTGCGATAAACTTAGATTTTTCAGCTATTTCGGAATCAGATTTTGCTCTTTATGAATTAATTGATCGCTATTTACCAACGGAAAATATCTTTGATAATGCCGTGGCTTGGGTTCAAGAAAAAGCAATCAATTTTTCAAGAAGACTGCCGGATTTATTTTCCAGCGTGGGGAGTATCGGTTCACAAATTCTATTAATTTTCCTTTCTTTTGCTTATCTGATGAAAGACGATGCCTTAATAAAAAAAGGATTGAATGGTTTTTTAGATAAGGAAGATAAAAAAGAACGACTTGAACAAAAAGAGGTAGCTAGGCAAATTGATGATACGTTAGCGACATATATTAACGGTCAAATTACCATTGCACTTATTTTAGGTATGCTGATGTTTATTGGTTATCTAGTCATTGGCATTCCTTATGCTTTTTTACTGACAATCATTGCGCTGGTTACCAACTTAACCCCTTTCGTTGGACCAATCATCGGGACCGTTCCTGCGGTTATTGTAGCTTTAACAATTAGCTTCCCTATGGTTTTAAAAACACTAGTCATTGCGATTGTGATTCAACAGATAGAGTCAAACTTTGTAACACCTTACGTGATGGGGTCCAAATTACCCATTCATCCTTTTACCGTTATCGTCGTTGTTTTGGTGTCGATTAACTTGTTTGGCGTAATTGGGGTTTAAATTGCTACACCTTTTTACCTATGCCTTAAAATTATTGTGACGTACGTGGTTCATCGAATAGAAAGAAATTCATTATCGTAAATAAAAATCATTAACATATTGTCCGTCTATAAGGAAATAGCTATATTAACTAAAGAGGTGGTTGATGATAGGACACTTTGTATGAAAATGAAAGAACGCTTGCATCTTATTTAAATAACCACCATAATAGATTACTAGATGCCTATTACTAAGTCTAAGAAGCAATTATTATAATTTTATATAAAAAAAGATGGAGGATGAAAAATATGGAAAGCAATGTACCACAAAAGCAATCAATGGAATATTGGAAAAAAATAGTTATTCTATTGAGTTCAGGTTGGATCGCCATTTGAATTTATCGTGCTGCTTTGTCACCTGTATACCCGCAAATTAGAGAATCATTAGGGGCGGTGTTACAGACACAGCTCTTGGTTCTATATCAAGTTTTTATTTCTTAGGTTATGTATCCATGCAAATTCCGGCAGGATATTTAGTTGATAAAATTGGGAAAAAGAAAGTCTTAATTCCCGGATTTATTTTGTTTGCTCTTGCGGCTCTTATTATATCGTAAGCATCAAGTATCAACATGATTTATTTTGGTAGTGTTTTAGCAGATCTTGGTTGTGGATCTTATTATGGTTCTGCATACTCTTTGACTTCTCAAAACATTCCATTAGAAAAAAGAAGTTTCTCTACAGCAATCGTTAACAGTGGTTCCGCAGTCGGAGCTGGTTTTGGTCTTATTTTATCAAGTTACTTAGTTGCACAAAAAGGTTTGCCATGGCAAATTATGATGTATATCTCAATTGTTTTGATTGTTATCGTGACGATTGCATTTGCGGTTGTTATTAAAGGTTCGAAAGAAGACAAAGCGTTCTTTAATGCTAAAGCAGTATCAGACGCAAAAACAGATACAACACCAAAAGTTAAAGTTTCTGCAAAAACATTGTTTTTACCTAAAATGCTATTTGCTTATATTCTCTATTTCGCAGTTTGTTATGCATACTATATGACCGTTACTTGGTTACCAAACTTTTTAGGAACAGAACGTGGTTTCCAAGGAGCAGCAATTGGACTATCTTCTTCTTTAGTATCATTTGCATCAATTCCAGGGGCACTATTTTTCAGTAAGTTAGCTGATAAATACCTTAACCAAAAAGTTAAATTTATCGTTGTTTTAAACATATTAGCTGCAGGTATGCTTTTACTTACTGTAAGAGCGACAACTTCTGGCTGGTTGTTAGTAGCCTTAATTCTTTATGGATTCTTAGGTAAACTAGCAGTAGAACCAATTATGATTGCTTGGCTTGGAGAAAACGCTCCTAAGGTTGGTATTGGTACAACACTAGGCGTGTTCAACTTCTTCGGTATAATGTCATCAATTATTGCACCGGCTCTAACTGGTAGAATTTCAGATGCAACCGGTTCTAAAGTACTTGGATTCTACATTGCCGTTATCCTCTTGGTGAGTGGAACACTCTTGTTTATGTTCTCAGCTATCCGAGATAAACAAAAAACAGCAGTATAAAAAAAATCAATAAAAAGGGGCTGGGAAAAAACTAGCCTCCAATAAAAAAATCGTAATGAAAGAATCAAAATTCTGATTGTTTCATTACGATTTTTATTTTTTACTGCTTTTTTGTAAAAAGAACCCACTTTCCTTCTAGCCTCAAGGGCTAGTTTTGTAAGATTCATGCTCATAAGCATGATGCCGATGTCATTATGAACGGCTTGCTTACCTCTGACATGGGTTCTGCGCATGCCAAATACACCTTTCAAACGACCAAAAACAGTTTCTACGTCAATTTTTCGTTGTGCGTAGATTTCTTTGCCACGATCGCTTTCAAGATTTTCTTTTGCATGCTGCTTAAAGTATTCCCAGTTATAGTTGACCGCTGTCTGGCGCTGGGCACCTTTCGGTGTCTTGGCTAATTGCTTGCGTGTTTCGTCCGGTTGTTCCTCATCAGCCTTGTATACTTTAAATTGTCTTTGGTAACCGTTCTTATCATTTCGCGTACTGTAATGTGAGAAACTAAAATGGACGCCGTCTAAATCTGTATAAGCATCTTTAATCTCATCATAGTCCCAGTTAGCGCGGTGTTTAGGATTAGAACGATAGGTTTTACTGTTCTCTTTATGATACATGCCGTATGGAATGAGCGGTACTTTCTGAAAGGTATCCAGAACCGCCTCGTAATTTTCTTCACTGCCATAGCCAGCGTCTGCGGCGATATATTTAAATAAATCTAACGTTTGAATAGATTCTAAAAAAGGGATAAACGTGCGTGTATCCGTCGGATTTGAAAAAATATCATACGCAATGACAAACTGATTGCTCGATGCGACTTGAAGATTATAACCTGGTTTTAACTCACGGTTCTTCATCGGGTCTTCTTTCATGCACATGAACGTTGCGTCTGTATCTGTTTTTGAGAAACTGTTGCGGCCATCAAATATGGCGTTTGCTTCTTTATAGCGTTGCTTACGCGGCAAGAAATCTTTTTTACATTTATTCCGATGTTTCTTGAGGATGCGACGACGTCGCTTCAGTTTTGAACCCCCTTTGGGAATCACTTTTTCTTCTGTAATCGCCGCTTCAACGGCCACAAGTTCTTTGTCTAGGGAACCGATTATTTCTTCAATGCCTTCGGATGTTTGTAAGGTCTCTTCCGATAGAGCGAGGTTTACTTTTGCTTGGATGAGCTCCTCATACAATTGTGAAACGTTGTCATTGAGTTTCGCTTCATAGTGTGCAATTGCTTTCTTCCAAGTGAAACTATAAATATTGGCATCGGCTTGTATCTTTGTACCATCGATATAGAGCGCATCTTCATGAATCAAGCCGTTGTCACTCAAGAGTGTTGTGAAAAGAATAAAGGCATACTTGATGAGTTTTGATGCGTGCTCACTTGACCGGAAATTATTGATAGTCTTGTAGCTAATAGGAGTATCGCCCGTTAACCACTTCATAGGAATGGATTCTTCATTCATCCGTTCTATTTTGCGTCCAGAAAAGGTTGTGCGACTATAGGCAAACAAACACATTTTTAAAAGCATGGCGGGATGAAAAGCAGGACGACCTGTATGAGACGTTTCTTCCAGAAGAAATTCCGAAGGAATCGAATCGACAAAACGGCTAATGAGGCGGGCTTCATGATCATTCGGGATTGTAAAATCCAATTGTAGTGTGAAGGCTGTTTCCATTGTGTTATAATTTTGATACACGGTGAGTCACTCCTTTGGTTTTTGGTCGTACTTAAATTATAAGGTATTCGACTCACTGTGTCTTTTAAAACGATAAAAATTCCCCACTCTTTCAAAATGAAAGAGTGGGGAATTTTCTTTATTCAGAGACTCAGTTTTTTCCCAGCCCCTTTTTATTGAAAGAAAAACCAACGAATAAAGGAGAGTAATAAAAGATGGACGGGATAAAAAAAGTAGAAAAAGTACTTATTTTGTTTACCTCTTTGACCGTTGTAAAGTTGAATAGGAATTAAGGCGAGAACGGCAGTGGCTTGTAGGAGAAAAAGAATTCCATTGAGAATGTTTCTTTCTAATGTTTGATCACGGTAATAGTAAAAGACAAAAATAATCAAGATACCTATGGCAGCATAGTCAGTTCGAAGGAAGGTTGCAAGCATCATTCCGAATATAGGGGCTAGCCACCTTATATAGACATGATTTTTAAAATGATCAAATGCAGTTATAACCACTAAACCTATCAAGAGCGTGAAGAAGACGTTTTGATAACTGAAATCGAACATGACGCCAGAATGAGCGAGGTCAAAAGGGATTTCAGATAGGATTGCAAAAAGTCCCAGTTGTAAGATATATCTTTTTAAATGGGTAGTATGTATAAATCCTTCCACAAGTAAAAAAGTAAAAATGGGAAAGGCAATTCTACCAATTAGTCTGGTTATAAGTGCCAAGGTAATTAAGGCTGTATCAGCATCAGCCCCTATTAATGGTTCTAAGATAAAGGCACCGATATGATCGATTAACATGGTTCCAATCGCTAGCCACTTTAAACTACTACCAGATAGTCCTTTTAATTTTGCTGTTTGTGTCATTTATAATTCTCCTTTATGTGAAAAGAATGTTACCATAAACGTAACTATTTTGGAAAAAGGATGTGTGTCTATGTTTACCTTAGGAAGAATGATTGATTTTAATTATAAACCAAACAAACTGATTATCCTATTCTCTTCTTTAACGGTTTTGCTTGGTTGGGGCGTAACGGGAAGTCTTTTATCGGGTGCTTATATAGGCGTAAGTGTTTTCCTTACTTGGGCTCTAACACGGGAAGTTGATCCTAAACATGACTATTCTGCTCTGATAGCGGCTGTTTTTTCTCTTTCTAATGTATTTCAGTACGAATCCTTCCAATTGTTGGATATTGCATGGATTCTCCTCTTTATGCGCCTGGTAAACCGACTATCAGGAGAAATACCAACGACCTTTGACATTTTAGGACTACTAGCTCTCACGATTTATCTCTCTATTAGTATGCAAAATAGTAGCTATTTCATTATATACTTCTTAGCGTTGGTTGCTAACCGTAAAAATCGAAAAAAAAAGGCCGATCTCATATTAGCAGGTATCATTAGTTTGGGTTTCTTTCTCGTTGAGAGTTTCTTCTTGGGGTATTTGTTTGGTCATTTACCAAATCAATTAAACTGGATTTACGTATTAATAGTGTTAGCGCTTATCTTTTCTTTTTTATTATATTGGCTTCTAGCCAAAGTTCGCGTTACAGATGACAAAGGAAACGTTGTTGCTCCCGCTAGAATTTTAACCTGTCAAACTATGTATAGTCTAGCGGTTCTCTTGCTGTTGCTATTTGGTGAAATGACCTGGAATAACTTAACTGTTTATTTGTCAGTTTTAGGTGGTATAGCTGTTTATCAGATTGGTATACGAGCCGTAAGGAACCGTATGACATGATTTTTATTCTCATTGCTGTTACCATTATAGTAGGTTAGTGATAACCAAATATAGTTTATACAGGAGGACATGAAATGAGTAAAGTAAAAGGTATGAAACTAGGTATTCTATCACTGTCATCATTTTTTGTACTTGCAGCATGTACGAACGACAACACGACAACAGATGATGATACAATAGCAGATACTGCTGAAGAAATCTTAGAATCTAGCGAAAGCATGGGAACAGAAATTTCATCCGATACGCCAGATATGACATCAGACTCAATGACAACAGGTAAAGGTATTGAAAACATGGAATTTATGGTATCACTAGACGATGCAATTACGACCTTTAGAGATACTTTTACAGGTGATAATATCAATATTGATTCCATTCAGTTTGAGATGGATGATAATCGTTACGTCTACTCCATTGATGGTTGGGACGATGCCAATGATTATGAATTAGACATTGATGCCGAAACAGGTGATATTCTTGCTCAAGAACAAGAAGAAGATATTGATGCGGATGACATGTTGACTGTAGAAGGTATTGTTAGTCCAAAAGAAGCTATGGATGCAGCCCTTACAGCAAGTGGTGAAGGTTACGTTAAAGAGTGGGAATTAGAAGTTGAAAATGATCAAACAATTTATGACATCGACATTGAAGATGGCAGTGACCAAAAAGTGGATGCGTTGACTGGAGACGTATTACAATAATTAACAATTAAAAAGGACGGCTGTGTAGGTTAAGAATTGCTTAACTACAAGGCTGTGCCTTTTTTTTGAAGAAATTGACCATATCTATTGTGAAACAAACCGATTATCCCTATACTAGTAGTATGCTTGCTAGTTTATATTTATTACAAACTAGTTTTGCCTTATTATAAAAATTGATCTGATGGAGGAATGTTTTAATGAAAGTCATTGTTGTGGGTTCATCTCATGCCGGCTATGAGGCCGTTCAAACTTTATTGAAGGATTTACCGGAGGCTGAGATTCATTTATACGAAAAAGGTCCCACTGTTTCGTTCTTATCTTGCGGAATTCAATCCTACCTAAAGGATATCTCAAATAGTTTAGACGAACTACATTATGCTACTGAATCTTCTTATGAAGAGCAAGGTGTAAAGGTTCATACAAATAGTGAAGTAACAAGCGTGGATCCAGAAGCAAAAACAATTACAGTAAAGACAGCTGATGGAGAAACAGAAACCAGCTATGACCGTTTAGTTCTAACACCAGGTGCTAAACCCTTCGCCTTACCGGTAGACGGAACTGACTTGGAACATGTGTACTATTTAAGAGGTCGCGAATGGGCGGATCAAGCGAAAACACGCATGGCTTCTGCTAAAAAAGCAGTTGTCGTTGGTGCAGGTTATATTGGTATTGAAGTAATGGAAGCTTTTGTAAAAGCAGGTATTGAAACAACGGTTGTGGATACGTTAGATCGTATTTTACCAACTTACTTAGACGAAGAATTCACCAACGTTTTAAAAGAAGACCTTGAGAAACGTGGAGTAGGCGTTCGTACCGGTGAGATGGTTAAAGAGATTGTTGGTAAAGATGGTGCTGTAACCAAAGTTATCACTGATAAAGGTGAATATGAAGCAGATACAGTTGTCGTTGCAGCGGGTATTCGTCCAGCTACTGAATGGCTAAAAGGTATTGTTAACCTAGACGAAAAAGGGATGATTGAAGTTGATGAGTACATGCAAACCTCGCAAGCTGATATTTACGCAGCGGGCGATGCAACAAAGATTCCATACACACCAACTCAAGCAAAAGCACATATTGCTTTAGCTACCAATGCTCGTCGCCAAGGGATTGTGGCAGCGAAGAATATCGCCTCTGAAAAACCAAGCATGAAAATGAATAGCGTTCAAGGAACATCTGGATTAGCACTTTTTGATTATTACTTTGCCGGAACGGGCGTCAAAGCGATTGATGCGGACCAATGTGAAGAAGAACTGCTTAGCCACTATGTAGAAGAAAAAATCCGTCCAGACTTTATGCATGATCAAGAAAATACCATCATGATGAAAGTTTACTATGGAAAAGATTCTCATATTATTAAAGGTGCACAACTGATGTCTAAACAAAACATCGTAGCTTCCATCAATACGTTGGCCGTTGTGATAGAAGCAGGATGGACGCTGGAAAAACTGTCTCGTGCAGACTTCTTCTTCCAACCTGAATATAACCGTCCTTGGAACTACCTAAATGTTCTTGCACTAGATGCATTGGACAACCCTTACGGTAGCGATAAAATGCTATTTTAAAAAATAACAGTCAAGCCCAGAATAAAATTTATTTCTGGGCTTTTTTGTACCTATAGGATTCCTATTGAGGATGACTTCATAATCCAGCCTTCTTTCTGTGAAATTTCTAACTATCTTTTCCTTGATGTTTTGAGTATAATATTGGTTAATTACAAAAAGTAACCAATGTAATGAACAATATTATGATAAAAATAGAGTGAAGGAAGTGCTGTCATGGAGTTAACAAGCGAGCAAAAGCAAGAAATTCACAAAAAACTAAACGCTACCTGGTCCAGCACCAACTGCCCAAAGTGCGGAAAAGCATGGGTTCATGTGGATGATTTTCTAAGTGAAATTAGGGAGTACCAAGGAGAAAATATATCTGAAGATCAAAAAGTCGCGCCAGTTATCATTCTTTCATGTTTAGTATGTGGACACATTGAATATATCAGCCCTAAAATTTTAAAAATTACGGGTTTTTAACATAGCGAAAGGGAAGCCTTTTGCTATGTTTTTTGTATTATAAAAGAAATAGGTTATTATTTCGTTTATGGTCAATATTGGGTTAGAATAGATATAAGAAAATAGTTAGAGGAGGCTCTTTTTATGAGAAAACTAAATTTTTTTAAAAGACTCATAAACAAAAAGGGGTCTAACCAAGCGGCTACACTTGCAAAAGAAAAAAAGGATACAGCATTGCGAATAAAACCCAATGAGACTTTGTAACAACGTCTGGGCTACTTATATGAAGTCGAAGGAATCTTACAGTACAAACAAGGTGACTTTGAAGAAGCTGAAGTCAACTTACTAAGAGCCATGCAAAACTATTATTATACATATGAAGGAATCGAATGTTTAGCAATAATTTATCGGAAGCGAAAAGATACACTCAGTGAAGTCGCTACCTTAAAAAAAGGAATTGAAATGCTAACAAAGGAAAACGATCCAAGTCAAGATGTTCTTATCATGGAGTTAAAAAACCAATTAGAAAGAGCTAGGAAAAGAATTCTAAGAGATAAGTAATGAAGGGAGTGGAGATATGAATAATTCTGATTTGTTTATTAAAGAGTTCAATTCCTTACACGATGCCATGCAAGAAGCGGCCGGTAAAGGTAGAGAGTTCTACTCTCTTTTGCATGAACTAAAAAATACGCATCCAGTTGTTAAAAAATATGAAAGTCACATTGATTTAGCAAGGCGATTGCGAAATCTTTTGGTCCATGAAAGTAAAGCAGATTCATACGCAATTGCGCAACCTTCTCCCGAACTAATTCAAGAGCTTAAATTAGTCCGAATGAAGCTCGAAAACCCTGAAAAAGTGAGTATGTTCAAAAAAGAAGTTATTACCTTAGATGTGACCGACTCGCTAACAAAGGTATTAGATTTAGTGGAAAAACATAATATCACCCAGTTTCCAGTTTTTAATAATAAACATTTTGAAGGGATGCTATCAGATAATGGAATCACTCACTGGTTAGCTCGCGTTCTAGGCGATAAAGTCATTCAGTTGACAGATGTAAGAGTGAAAGATATTATTCAAAAAGATGAAGAGTTGGCGTCTTATATAATCGTTTCAAGTAACATGCCTCTTTACGAAGTAGAACAGCAAATGATGGCAAAAATTAATCGGACGGGTAACTCAAAAGTAGTGGTATTAATAACACCAGCGGGGAATATATCAAAAAAGGCAGATATTATCGGCATTATTACGCCCTGGGATATGCCAGAGATTATAAGTAAATTATAATAAAAAAGGATGAGGCTATGCTTGAGGCAATTTTACAATTTGATCAAAATGTTTTATTTTTTATTCAAGAACATGGGATGAGTCGTTGGCTTTCTGATTTGATGATTTTATTTACTAAATTAGGAGATGCCGGCTTTATATGGATTATAATCGGTTTACTCTTTTTAATTAGACCACAAACACGAAAAGTTGGCTTTTTAATTTTTGGAGCGATGATTTTGACCGCTATACTAGGAGAAGTTATTTTAAAAAACATTTTTCAACGACCTAGACCTTATGCTCATTTCCCTTCAATCCATCTATTAGTCGATCAGTCAACGCCTTATTCCTTTCCATCGGGGCATACGAGTAGCTCTTTTGCCGTTGCCTATGTTGTTTCCCGTTTTTTACCACGACTACGAGTCTTTATATGGCCGTTAGCTATCTTAGTAACCTTTTCACGACTTTATTTATTTATGCACTATCCAACAGATATTTTGGGGGGGATCTTATTAGGTCTTTCATGTGGTTTTTTTGTTTCCTGGGCTTATCAATATTCGCAAAATAAAAAGCTATCCTGATTATTTTAATCAGGATAGCTTTTATTTGATAGTCTTAAGAAGCGTTAAAGCTGTTTGATAAAGAAAAAGGAAGATGTTCTGGCTTTATTTTTTTGGGGTTAGAGACAACTCCTAAATGATAAAAAATTTCACCACCTTGCATTAAATCCTCGTGTTTAAAATAAAGTGCTTCATGCGGCTTTGCATTATATTGTATGTGGTGAATAAATTGTTGCTGAGGAAGATTAGGAGTTGTGGATATCCGTAATTCTTTCCTGCTAGATAACTTGAGTACTGCACTTCTAACTAAAGGCATACCAATGACATATTCTCCTGAGCCTGGTGTAACCGGATAAAAGCCTAAACTATTAAAAATATACCAGCCAGCCATACTACCGTTATCCTCGTCACCAGGATAACCTTTTGAAGAAGCATCAAAGGTTTGAGTCATTAGCTGTTTTAATAGAGGCTGCCCCATTTCAGGCTTTCCGATATAGCTAAATAAGAATGGGTAGTGAAAACTTGGTTGATTCGATATAGCGAGCTGACCAAACTCAATGGCGGCCATTTCGCTCATTTCATGTATCTCAAATCCATAACCATCTACATTAAAGGCAGGTTTTTGGTTACATAATTCAATCAGCTTCTCTTGAAAGCAATCTTGAGAATCATATTCGTTAATGAGACCAGCAAAATCTTGGTAAACAGCAAAGCTACTTTGCCAAGAGCTGCCTTCTGCATAGTCCTGCCCCCAGCGGGTATTTAAGAAGTTACCGCGAAAGTTGCCATCTTTATCTTTAGCCCGCATAAAACCAGTTTCCGAATCAAAAATATTTTTATAATTGAGTGCTTGCTTTTGGTAAAAAAGCTTATCCGCTTCTTTATTTAGTGTTTCTGCAACGCGACTAATACAAAAATCACTGTAAGCATAGTCTAGAGTATGATTAACCGATTCATGGCGCTCGGAAGGCACATAGCCATGCTCTAAGTAATCGAGGGTTCCTTGTCGGCCATAGTGAGATTTGTCGCTCTGAACAGTAGCGGCTTTTTTCATTGCTATGAGGAAACGTTCCATCAAGTCACTGCCAATTCCTTTTACTGCTGCATCAGCAATCACTGCATCAATCAGTGTGCCTGGCATTAACCCGCGTTCATCAGGTGATAGCCATTTCGGTAAAAAACCTGAATTTTCATAACTATTCAAAAAGCCTTCGAGCATGTCAACATATTTTTCCTGCGCAATCAATGAAAAGAGGGGGTAAACGGTCTTGTAAGTATCCCAAAAGCCATTGTTTGTATAAAGACTGCCCAATTTAACTTTTTTACTGGAAGTATCGTAATGAATTTTTTGACCTTCTCTATTTATTTCATAAAAAGTTTGTGGAAAAAGGAAGAGCCGGTACAAATTGTGATAAAAGGTTTGCGTATGCTTGAAATCAGAGTGTGTGACTTGTATAAGGTCAAAGTATTCCTGCCATTCTTGTCTACTTTTTTCTAAATACATATGAGCACTCAATTCTATTTCGCGATTTAAATTTAAAAAGGCTTGTTCTTCGCTAATAAAAGAAGTTCCAAAGCGAATGGTTTGTTTTTTTATTTTGCCAAAAGATAAAAACAAGGTACCATCTCTACCACTATGGGGTTCAATAGTGGATAACATTTCTTCTTCAAAGTGCATAACAAAATAAAAAGTAAAATTATCGTCTTCGCACCCTGAGAAGTTAACGACTTGGCAAGCGAGTGAATGACGGTCGATTTGTTTAATTGAATAAGAACCCGGTAACGTTAGAACGAATCCATTTTTTTCTTGTTGATAGTTAATCGTTAAAATGCCCCCATACATACTAGGAATAAGTGTGGAAACGATTTGATAGCGTAATTGTTCAATTTTCATTCGAATAGGTGAAAATATACTTGCTTCCGGTTGATAAAAACTCTGAATATGGAAAAGGCTCAGATTCTCTAGGTCGCCGCTGACCGGTGTTAGGAGCAAATGGCTAAAATCACCCATCCAGGGACTTGGTTGATGGGTGAGTCGGTATCCCTGAAAAGTATGATCTTCAGGGTGGAACCACCAATTTCCTTTTTGATTAGTCGTTTGCACGGCAAAGTAATTCATCCCAAAAGGGACACCTGTATAAGGGAGACAATTTCCATTTGAAAAACTATATTGGTTAGCCGTTGCATGCCTAGTATCTATTTCTTGAATTTCCATTACTTTAACTCCTTCGTTGATTGTCGCTTAATAAGTGCTACTGGAATTTTTTTATCGTCTAACAGTTGGTTATCCCTCATCGAGTCAACCAAATACTGACCAGCTATTTGACCTAAACGTTTAAAGTTTTGTGCCACTGTTGTTAAAGGTGGTTCAACAAGACTAGCAGCTTGAATGTTATCAAAACCAACAATTGAAATATCTTCTGGAATGAGAAAGCCCGCTTCTTTTAAGAGTTTCATGGCATGAATTGCTGTTAAATCATTTTCACAAACAAGTGCCGTAATACTATTTTCCTTTACATAATCAATCAGGTGCGTTTGGATATTTTTTTTATCCTCAATAGTTGTCAGAAAATCCAGCCCCGCCTCTTTAATCGCTTGAATGTAGCCTAGGTAACGTTGCCTTACGGATTGTGGAAGTGATTCCTGTCCAAACAAATAAGCAATACGATGATGACCGTCTTGGATTAGATAGTTGGTAGCTGAAAAACCGCCACCCGTGTTTTCAGACATAATAGTCGGGAAGGGTAGATCATAAATTTTTTTATCTAATAAAATAACGGGAAATTTTTTAAAAGCTAACGCTGCGAAAAGATCCAAATGACTTTCGGGATATTGAACGTAATAAATAAGCCCGTCAAATTCTTGAATAATTTCTTCGGCATTTTTATGGTTTAAGTATGCCATTGTAGTCATTAAGACGTCTAAGTTATTCGCTTGCATGATAGGGGACAACCCTTCCGTAAAATTACCCAGGGATAAGTCCTTCATAAATGGCAGCAGGAATAAGATACGATTTGTTTGATGCATTGGACTTGGTAAATCATCTTTCACAAAACTTCCTTTTCCGCGAACACGATAAATATAACCAGAAGTTTCCAGTTCATTTAAAGCTCGTTTTGATGTAATACGACTGACTTGATAAGTATCGGCTAATTCCTTTTCTGTGGGGAGTTGGCTGCCGGAAGAAAAGGAACCCGATTGAATAGCGCGCTCTAGATCTTGATAAATTTTACGATAAAGTGGTAGAGTCATTTTAACACCTCCTTGTTGGTATATCATTAGAGCCATTTTACCATAATTACCTTAAAATAAATATCTTTTTTATAAATGTAAGCGTGGACAAACAGACTCATAATCGCTATAATAACCCATAGGATATATTAAATATTATGAGGTGACCGAAATGGCTTATAAAAACATACCAAATTCAGTAAGCAAGTTTATGGAAAAAATAACGCAAAAATGTGGCGAAACGCATAAAGGATGGGCAGAGAATTTTAATGCCGCTTTTGCGAATACACTTTTAACGACTGTCAAACGGCGAGAAGATGGGACAACATTTATGTTGACAGGAGATATCCCAGCTATGTGGTTACGAGATTCCACTGCGCAAGTGCGGCCTTACTTAGTTATTGCGAAAGAAGACGAAGATTTAGCAGATATGATTGCGGGACTGGTAAAGAAACAGTTCTTTTATATCAATATTGATCCGTATGCCAACGCTTTTAACGAAACGCCGAATGGAGCAGGCCACCAAACTGATGATACAAAAATGAATGATTGGATTTGGGAACGTAAATATGAAATTGACTCCTTATGCTACCCTGTCCAACTCGCTTACCTCTTATACAAGAATACGGGACGGCGTGATCACTTCAACCAAGATTTTATCGCGGGCGTAAAAAAAATACTGGACGTATTCCAAGTTGAACAAGATCATAACCAATCGCCTTATACCTTTATGAGAGATACTAATCGACCTGAAGATACATTGATTAATGAAGGAAGAGGAGCAGAAGTAGTTCCTACTGGTATGACTTGGTCAGGTTTTCGTCCCAGCGATGATGCCTGTAAGTATGGCTACCTTGTTCCATCTAATATGTTTGCAGTAGTTATACTTGGTTATATAGAAGAAATTTTTAGTAAGGTGTTTGATGAGCAAATAATTGTAGCAGATGCCAGAAAACTAAAAAATGAGATCGAAGCGGGAATTGAAAAATATGGACGTACGACAAACGAAGCTGGCGAAGATGTTTATGCTTATGAAGTAGATGGAAGAGGTAATGCTTCTTTAATGGATGACAGCAATGTTCCTAATTTAATTTCTGCGCCGTATTTAGGTTATGGAACCATTCATGATGAACGCTATTTAAGAACTAGAAACACCTTATTAAGCAAAGAAAATCCTTACTATTACGAAGGCAAATACGCTAAAGGAATTGGTTCTTCACATACACCAGAGAATTATGTGTGGCCTATTGCACTTGCAATGGAAGGAATGACAACGGATAAAAAATCTGAAAAAGAGCGCATTCTTAACTTGCTAGTTGAAAATGATGCGGGAACACACTTGATGCATGAAGGTTTTGATGTGGATAATCCCAACAACTATACACGCGAATGGTTTTCTTGGGCAAATATGATGTTTTGTGAATTAGTTATGGACTATTTCGATGTTCGTGTAGAAAAATAAAGAGGGGGAAAACAGTTTGAAGAAAAAAGTACACATCATTTCCCATAGTCACTGGGACAGGGAATGGTACATGGCATACGAACAGCATCATATGCGTTTGATCTTATTAATGGATGATCTCTTAGAATTAATAGAGAAAGATCCAGAATTTAATAGTTTCCATTTAGATGGGCAAACGATTATTTTAGATGACTATCTAGAAGTGCGACCAGAGCGAAGAGAAGCTGTTAAAGAGGCGATTGCAAATGGAAAATTAAGAATTGGTCCTTTCTACATCCTCCAAGATGCCTTTTTAGTTAGTTCTGAGTCCAATACGCGTAATATTCTAATTGGAATGGCAGAAAGCAAGAAGTGGGGAGATCCCGTTATGCTGGGCTACTTCCCGGATACATTTGGCAATATGGGACAGACTCCGCAAATGATGCTACAATCAAACCTTGACACTGCAGCTTTTGGTCGAGGAGTTAAACCAGTAGGATTTGACAACGAAGTTCTTGAAGATAACCATTATAGTTCCCATTATTCAGAAATGTTTTGGGAAGGTCCTGATAAGAGTAAAATTTTTGGATTGCTTTTTGCTAATTGGTATAGCAATGGGAATGAGATTCCAACTCAAGTAGAAGCGGCTAAAGAATTTTGGACACAGAAACTTTTGGATGTAGAAAAGTTTGCCGCTACGGATCATTATTTAATGATGAATGGAGTTGATCACCAACCCGTTCAAAAAGATATCAGTAAAGGGATTCGTTTAGCGAATGAACTTTTTCCAGAATACGAATTTATCCATTCGAACTTTACAGATTATTTAGATTCCGTTCAGAAGGAATTACCGGAAAGTTTAGGGACGGTTTACGGGGAACTAAAAAGTCAAGAAACAGATGGTTGGTTTACTCTAGCAAATACCGCTTCAACGCGCGTTTACTTAAAACAATGGAATACCCGTGTTTCTCGTCAACTGGAAAATATAACAGAACCACTTGCGGCTATAGCCCAAGAGCTGACGGGAGAATATCCACACGACCAATTAGACTATGCATGGAAAACCTTGATGCAGAACCATCCTCATGACAGTATTTGTGGGTGTTCTATTGATGAAGTCCACCGAGAAATGATTCCGCGTTTCGAAAAAGCTCACGAGGTTGGCAAGTATTTAGCAGACGACGCACTTATGACTATTACTGACAACATTGATACGAGTGAGTTTCCAGAACAGGCTAAACCATTTGTCGTTTTCAATACAACAGGAACGCATAAGTCAGGAACAATCACATTGGATATCGAGTTAGAAAGGAAAACCTTTGCAGAAGGCTACCCAGCTAAACTTTACCAAGAACTAGAAGAAAAACCCGCATTTGATTATAAAGTGATAGATGCTAATGGAAAAGAGCATCCAGCAACTGTAACTGAAGAAAATGTACGGTTTGGTTATGACCTTCCTAAAGAACGGTTTCGAATTCCTTATATGCAACGCTATGTCAGTGTTACGCTAGAGGTTGAAAATATGGCCGCCTTTTCTTGGGAAACCTACGCACTTATCAAGGGTAAAGCAAAAGTTGGGCGTAAAGAAGCTCCGATTGTGAGTAACCAAGGAAATCTATTGGAAAATAAGCATGTCAAGTTAGAAATTGCTGAAAATGGGACACTTACAGTTACTTCTAAAGCAAGTAATAAAAAAGTAGCGAATCTTCTCGTTTTTGAAGATGTAGGCGATATAGGAAATGAGTATATTTTTAAACAGCCTAAAGGGGACCAAGCACTTCTTTCAACACATTTTCCATTTAAAGTAGAAGTAATTGAGAATTCTGAACTATTAGGAAAAGTCCAGTTAACCCATTTCATGAAAGTTCCAAAATCAGCCGATAATCGTTTGGCTAAGGAGCAACAAGCAGTCGTTGATTTTCGTTATCGAGAAGCACAACGAGCTGAAGAACTGATTCCATTTACAATAAAAACGATTATTAGTCTGGATGCGGTTAGTGGACATGTTGAATTTGAAACGCATATAGATAATCAAGCTGAAGATCATCGGTTACGAGTATTATTTCCTACTGACATTGATGCCGAAGAACATGAAGCAGATAGTATATACGAAGTGGTAAAACGCCGCAATAAGGTTTCAAGACACTGGCTCAATCCAGCCAATCCTCAACACCAACATGCCTTTGTCAACTTGCATTCGCAAGAGTATGGGCTAACGCTCGCTAATTTTGGATTAAATGAATATGAAATATTTAACCAAACCATCGCTATAACGCTGTTACGGTCAGTAGGAGAGTTAGGAGATTGGGGATATTTCGCAACACCAGAAGCGCAATGTAAAGGGCATCAGATTTTTCATTATGCTCTAGAAATTCATGGACAACCCGCTACCCGCTACAAAACTTACCAAAATGCCCATGCTTGGCAAGTGCCTTTCGTCGCTCAGCAGACTGCTCTACATACTGGAACATTACCCGCTAATAAACAGTATATAACTATAGATGGCAAACATTTTGCTGTAACGGCATTAAAACGACGTCGTCATGATAATAAACTCGTCTTGAGGGGTTATAATTTAGCAGATCAAGAAACAGATCTTGTCATTAAGAAAAATAATCAAGAAAAATTATCACTTCTAAATCTACTTGAAGAAGAAGTAGGTCAAGTAGAAGATACATTAAAACCATATGAAATTCGGACAGTTGGAATTAGTGAGGAGGAGTAATATGTGTTATGGTGCCATTGAAGCCGGTGGAACAAAGTTTGTATGCGCGGTAGCAGATGAAAATTTAAAAATCATTAAAAAGGTTCAAATTCCTACTACCAGTCCCCAAGAAACGTTTAAGCAAATTTTCTCTTTTTTTAACGCGTATGACTTAAAAGCAATAGGGATTGGTTCATTTGGACCCATTGGAACCAACCCAAATCAAGATAATTACGGATATATTTTGGCAACGCCTAAAAAAGGGTGGACCAACTTTGATTTTTTAGGTACCTTGAAAAAAAGGTACGATATTCCTGTCGTTTGGACAACCGATGTTAATGCAGCCGCCTACGGTGAATTGTTAATGGGAGCAGCTCAGGGAAAAACGAGTTGTCTTTACTTAACAGTTGGGACAGGCATTGGTGGAGGCGTCATTATGGATGGGCAAATCTTTCAAGGAATCGCTAGTCCAGAAATGGGACATATTTATGTAAAACGCCATCCTCAAGATGAGTATGAAGGTATTTGCCCTTATCATCATGATTGTTTAGAAGGGTTAGCTGCTGGACCCTCATTAGAAGCACGAGCTGGAATAAAAGGGCAAGATCTTCCAATAGACCATCCAGTTTGGGACATACAAGCCTATTACATTGCTCAAGCTCTGATGACTTATACGTTAACCTTGTCTCCGGAAGTGATTGTGTTAGGTGGAGGCGTTATGAACCAGGATCATTTACTTCGCAAGATTCGCCAAGAGTTTACTACGCAAATGGCTGGCTATGTAGAGACACCTGACGTTGAGGAATATATCGTCCGTTGGGGACTACCAAATAAGAGTGGGATAATAGGCAGCCTACTATTAGCTCAAACAATTAGTTAGTAAGTAATTAAGTATAAAAAAAGAACTGCTTCTCCATTTTGATTAATAAACTCCAGTCTCTTACAACTCTTCGAGCTGACAAGTGACTGGGGTTTATTAGCTAAGTACATCTCACGTTAAGATAAAATAACTTAGTTTTTCAAGGGGGTTTATATATGAAAGTAATTACATGGGAAGCCTTTAGACATGAAAAACAAATAAAGGAGTGGGGTGACTTATAAAAGAGGAAATGGGAAAGCATTTTATTTTCAACCGGGACGTGAAACCTATGCGACTTATCATTATAAATAGATTCAAAAAGTTATCATAAATTCGGTTAATGGATGCAAACCTGTTGCGTCCATTAACCGAATTATGGAAACAGTATTGCTTTAGGAAAAATAGAATAGGATGTGTTTATATGGAAAACTGTGATTATAAAAAGGCGTTTCATTTACGTTTTGGAGACAGACGATTAATCCCAGATTTAAAAGAATTAATCACAAAGGTTCTTTTACCTAATGGCATTAATATGATTATTTTGGAGATTGATAAAGCCTTCGTTTTTGAGAAACATCCTGAGATTGATGGTGGTCCCCACGCTTTGACAGCTGATGACGCCAAAGACCTATCACAATTTACTAAAGAAAAAGGAATGGAGATTGTTCCGCTCTTTCAATGTTTGGGACACCAAGGTTGGGGTGGGAGTAGAAGTGCTCTATTAACAGCTTACCCGGAATTTGACGAAACACCAGAGACACCCTTAAATGCAGAATGGCCAGAAATTTTTTGTCGGAGTTGGTGTCCACAACATCCTGATGTTAATAAGATTGTCTATGAACTGCTTGATGAGTTAATCGCTGCTTTTTCACCTACCTACTTCCATATCGGTATGGATGAAGTGTATGAAATTGCTAGCGATCAATGTGAGCGTTGTCGAGGCGGTAACCGTGCTGAACTATTTGCCAAAGCGGTGAATGATATGTATGCCCATATAACGGAACAACGTGGCTTAACTATGATGATGTGGGCTGACCGGTTAATTGATGCTAAGAAATTCGGCTATGATAATTGGGAAGGCGACACCTTTGGTACCTATGAAGCACTCGACAAGATACCAAGAGACATCGTCTTGTTGGACTGGCATTATGATGAACGTGAGAACGGTTATCCGACTCCTTATTTCTTTATGGAAGCGGGATTTTCAGTTATGCCAGCATGCTGGTTTAAACTGAATGTAGCCAAACAACTATTCGCTGAAGCAAAAGCTGCTGCTGAAGAGTTAAATCAACCCGAGCTCTTTTTTGGTAAGTTGATTACCTCATGGAATGGCTGGAACCATGAGGTTTTTCAAGAGTTTATTCACATGAAAGAAATGTCTTCTATTGATAAGAATAGCGAATTAGGACGTTTGTATGAAGTCATTGAAACAATCGAATAAAGTTGCCGTTATAAAACTAAATGTGTAAAAAATGCAAGCTATGTATTTATGACTTAGTTGTTGTAAAGGCTTACAAAATCCCCTAAGATAGAATTAATTGATGAATCAATATAATAGTGTAGGGGGACAACCAAAATGTTAGCACTTAATTTGACAAATGATGTGTCAGAAGTTAAAGACGGTTTAAACACCATAGCAGCCTTTCTAGGTGTCAAACAAGATCCTAATGGGATACCATTAGAAGTGAATCGGGTAGATGGTCATACGTTACGTTACCAATTTGATGGAGAAAAAGGGCTGATTGAATTCCATTCAAAAAGCTCTTTTTTCCGTCTGTTAAATTTATGGATTTACCAGTATCAGCAATCTGGCTCTTTTTCATTAGAGGAAGAAGAACAATTCGAAAAGACAGGTGTTATGGTTGATTCTTCAAGAAATGCTGTCTTAAATACTGATGGAATGAAAACACTCATAAATTATATGGCGAAGCTCGGCCTAAACCAAGTGATGCTTTATACAGAAGATACTTATGAAGTAAAAGAATATCCTTATTTTGGTTACTTACGAGGTCGTTATACAGAAGAAGAATTAAGAGAAATGGATGACTATGCCTTTGCCTTGGGAATTGAGATGGTTCCTTGCATCCAAACACTTGGGCACTTACAGCTTGCTTTGAAATACCAATATGCAAGTCACATTAAAGATACGTCTGATATCGTTCTAGTGGGACAAGCAGAAACTTATGAATTTTTAGATAATCTCATTCGCTCAGCATCTCAACCTTTTCGTTCCAACCGTATTCATATCGGAATGGATGAAGCATTTGGTTTGGGAACAGGTATGTATCAGATAAAAAATGGCATTCGTAATCGTTTTGAGATTATGAATGAGCATTTAGCAGAAATCGTTAAAATAACAGATAAATACGGCCTCGAACCGATGATGTGGAGCGATATGTATTACCGCTTCGGTTCAAAAACAGGCGACTATTATGATTTAGAAAGTAAGGTGCCTCAAGAAGTTATTGATAATATCCCTGAAGTCGATATGGTGTTTTGGGATTATTATCATGAAGATGAAGCGATGTATGATATTTATCTAGCTAAACATCAAGCGATGAATAAAAAAGTCATCTTTGCTGGAGGTGTTTGGACTTGGAATGGTATTGCTCCAAACTATGGTAAATCTTTTGAGACAACAAAAGCAGGACTCGCTAGCTGCAAACGTAATGGGGTGAAGGAAGTTTTTGCAACTCTATGGGGAGATGACGGGGGAGAAACACCGGTTTTATCCGCGCTACCAGGATTGCAATTATTTGCGGATTTATCTTACCGAAAAGAAGTCGATGAAGCGGTTATGGCTCAGGAATTTGAGCATAATACCGGTTATCCTTTTAAAGAATTTTTACTTTTGAATGATCTAGATGAAACACCAGGTGTTATGGCAAACAATATTAATGTGTCAGCAACTTCTAAAATACTTCTTTGGCAAGACCCTTTATTAGGGCTCTTTGACCAAACCATTGCTGGACACGGTGTGGAAAATCATTATCAAAAGCTGGCTAAAAAGTTGAAAGTAATAACAGGAAGTAATTCAGACTTAACTCTGATATTTGATTTTTATCAACAAGTAGCAGAAGTTCTCAGTTTAAAGGCAGAAATTGGAATCCAGCTAAAAGAAGCTTATGATAAAAATGATCAAAACTTACTAAGAGACAAACTAGCAGATGCCAAAAAATTAAAAACATTATTAAATGAGTTAAGGAAAGCTCACCGTGCTGTCTGGATGGCATATAATAAGCCATTCGGTTGGGAAGTCGTCGAAATCCGTTATGGTGGCGCAATAGCACGCATGGACACTACTGTTTACCGAGTAGAAGCCTATTTAGATGGTGAATTAACGAAACTAGCAGAATTAGAAGAAACTAAATTACCATTTTCGAACCCTTATCACCTTGGCGAAGGCACACATGGGCGAGGACTCTATCAAGATATGGTAACAGCAGGAAAGCTCTCAGGGGTATAAACGTATGAGTGTTACACAAGATTGCAGGAGGAGAAAGTAATCATGAAAAAGATTTATTTGCTAAGCATATTGGTACTCTTTCTAACCGCTTGTAATAGTATTCCTACTTATCAGAATCCTGCCGAGGTAGCTTATTCGATTGAAGGAGAAATTGAGAATCAATCAGAAGTAGAAGCAGCCATACACGTTATTGAAGATAATTTAAACTATGCAACGAAAGAAGATATGGAAGGATATTTGTCAACAATTGTAGCAAGTGGACGCGAAGAAACGCAAAATGAATTAGCTCCCATATTTGAAACGTATGATTTAGAACATACTGTTTTGAGCGCTGAGGTTCTTGAACAAGAAGAGAATCGGCTCTTAATCCGTACTGAACAACAAACGGTTATGTTGGATGCTGTTGAAGGAGCAGAGCCTTATCGCAGTCATATTGCCGAAGCGAATCATGAGCTCGTTAAAGAAAATGGCGATTGGAAAATAAAAGAAACAATTATGACAGATACAACGTTTATAAACTAGGAGGTATAGTGTGGCATATGCAAATTGGCAAGAGAATTTAGGAAATCCAGCGTGGTTCCTTCATGACCGTTTTGGACTATTTATGCACTTTGGGTTATACAGTTTAGCAGCGCGTCACGAATGGTTGATGACAACTGAACAAATTTCTCCAGAAGACTACAAGCGGTATTTTGAGCATTTTAATCCAGAATTAATGGATATGAAAAAAATGGCGCGTACCGCAAAGGATGCAGGAACCAAATATGCAGTTTTAACAACGAAGCATCATGAAGGATTTGCTTTATGGGATACGAAACAATCGGATTATAAGATTACAAATACACCTTTTAAAAGAGACTTAGTAAAAGAATATGTCCAAGCATTTCGTAATGAAGGAATCAAAATTGGTTTTTATCACTCAGTTATTGACTGGCATCATCCGGATTTTGTCATCGATGGACTCCATCCTCAAAGAGACGATAAAGAGGCAAGAAGTAAAAATGCCCAACGCGATATGAGTCGCTACACGGATTACTTGAAAAAACAAGTGACCGAGTTATTGACGGAATATGGGAAAATAGACTATTTATGGTTTGATTTTTCTTATCCTCATCGCGACTGGGGCTGGTCCAAAGGGAAAGGACATCAAGATTGGGATTCGGAAGCATTGTTTGATTTAGCAGTCGAACTACAGCCAGAAATCCTTATCAATGATCGCTTGGATTTAAACAAGGGGGTTATTACACCTGAACAGTACCAACCAGATGCACCTCTAGAAAAAGAGGGCTTACCAGTTATTTGGGAAGCCTGTCATGCGATGAAGCCAACATGGGGTTACGATCGCGATAGCAATGAATGGCGAAGCAGTGACGTTTTATTGAAAATGCTGATTGATACCGTATCAAATAATGGAAACTTCTTATTGAACGTCGGACCCAATGGAAAAGGTGAATTGGATAGAAGAGAAAGTGATCGATTGGCAGATATCGGCGAGTGGATGCGATTAAATGGAAAATCAATTTATGGGGCTGGGCAAAGTTCTTATCTTGCTCCTAAAGATTGTCGGTATACACAAGTAGGTCAAAACAGAATTTATTTACATATCTATTCTTGGCCCTTACGACATATTCATCTAAAAGGATTAGCAGGGAAAGTTGACTATGTTCAGTTTTTACATGATCATTCTGAAATATATTTTAGAGAATTTGATCCCGAAGAAGTCATCACAAGTACCGAAACCATTATTGACATTGAAAATGTACTCCTAGAGCTTCCAGTAGAAAAACCTGACGTCCTCGTTCCGGTAGTTGAAATTTTCTTAAAGTAAAGCAGTAGAGTAACAAGCAGCGCTTGTTACTCTTATTTATTTGGTATAAGTCAAAATGATAGCGTTTGAAAATTTAGGCTTTTTGCGTTAGAATAGGGTTTATATGTTGTTTTCTAGTAAGGTTTATGTATATTGTGAACGGAATTATATGGAGGTCAAGATGAAAGAGAAAAATAAAGAAAATAAATTTATATCAGCGGTAACGACGATTGGAAACTGGATTGCTAATTTTTTCTTCTTACATCTACTATGGATTCTATACTCGTTACGCGGATTGATTATTGCAGGTCTCTTACCCAGTACCGCAGCAGTTACTCACGTAATGTATAAATGGTTTAATAATAAGGACGACAATTTCAAAATAAGAGAAGAATTTAACACGGCTTATAAGGAACATTTTAAGCAAGCGAATCAAATTGGCTATATTGTCTTCATTATATTTGGTATGTTGTATGTAGATTTAAGGGTTTCAAATGTTTTCATACAATCTATTTTCTTCCATACCCTCCTACTTTTTATTACCTTTTTTGTTCTATCCTTTAGTTTGTTCCTCTTTACAGTGATGGTGCGCTATGATTTTTCATTAAAAAATATTTTTAAACAAGCTTTTTTTGTTACTCTGTCAGTTCCCATCTATTCAATTGCAACCAGCGTAGGTTTACTATTAGTCGTTTCTCTTATGAGAAACTATATTTTTCTAGCTTTCTTTTTTGGAATATCTTTATTGCTTTTACCAGTTGTTTGGTTTACCTATACAGGCGTATTAAAAGCAGAAGAGAAAAGGGATGAAGAGATTTGAAAGTCGCCTTTGTTTTAAATAGTAAGGAGTCTGTAGAGCGTTATGAAGATTCTGAAATCTAGTCTCTATAAAAAATATGTTTTTTCATACTTAATTGTTTTTTCTATTCCCTTGTTTATTTTTTTATTATTGGTGAATAGCTTTTACGTCCGTAGTTTAGAAGAAGAGCTCCAAACGACAAATGCTAATTTTTTAGAACAAGCAAGTTTCCAATTGGATGAACAAATTTTAGAAATGAATACGGTTGCGAATCAGATTAAATATTCAGATGAACTATCGAGGTATTTATTAAATGTCGAAGCAAATTCAGATAAGCTAACAGAAGTCCTAAAAAGTTATGAATACTCCATGCGTTCAACAAAAAGTCTGTACATTTTATTGACAGATCGCAATACCGTTTTATCTTCAGATGGCATAATGTCCACCGAAGCGTTATTAAATAAATCAACAGATTTCAATGTTGAAGAAAAAGAACAATTAATTGATGCATTGAGTAGTTCTGAGGAGAAACTGGCTATCCATACGCTAGATCGTTTCTATAAAGAAAATCAAGTGAGGAAAAAAAATATTTATTATATGATTCCACTGCGACAGTCCAATGTTAACAATGGGATGCTTGTTTTTGTTTTAAATACCAATCAAATTCAAACTAACTTAGAAACGATGAGAGAAACAGAAAAAGAATTGTCTTTTTTAGTGGATGAGAAAGGCAGATTGGTTGCATCAAAAGGATTATCCCAAGATTTTTCAGAGTCTGATTTGGAAAAGATTCAAGAGAGTATGATAAAAAATGGGAAAGCAAAAATAAATAACCAAGCCTATGTAGCGAGTAGTAAAGTTAACCCGCTAACGGGGTGGACCTTTGTGTCTTTAATTGAAACCACTCGTTTTTATTTTCCTTTATTAAGATTATTAGCGACCTTTCTTTTATGGGTTATTATTTTGGGAAGTATCGGAATTGGTGTCTCCGTTTATTTTGCTAACAAACATTATCGGCCTATAAAAAACTTGGCAAGTGTTTTTCGATTAGAAGGCGATAAAATTGGTGATGAACTCGCTTTTCTAAAAACAAATATTAATAAAACAAAAGCAGAATATATTAAGTTAAATCAGCTAATGAATGAGCACGCACCTATTGTACGAAATTCTGCGCTCTTAAATTTAGTTGAAGGAAAGTATTTAAATAATGCCGAGTTCTTCCAACATTTAGAAGACGTCGGCTTGAATTTTCCGTACGCTATCTATGCTGTTATGATAGTAGAATTTGAAAAAGAAACCAACGTTCCTGAAAAAATTATCAAAGTAGAAGCAATCGTTCAAGAAATTACCAAAAGTCATCCTGAACTAAAAGGAATTTGGATAGAAGCAACGGTTCCTTATCTAGTTAATAATCAAATCATTGTCGTTATTAATATGGATAAAGAATCGAAGTGTAATTGGCAAAAAACTTTAAAGTATATTCAAACGATTATTAAAAGGGAAGATTTCGACCAAGCATTAGCTTGGAAAATCGCTATTGGAACGGCTTATGATAAGATCGATAAAATTAAAAACTCTTATATTGAAGCAAGTTCTGCTCTAGAAAAAATGAAGTCGGACACCTACACATCAAGTCCAGTTTTATTTTTTACAGAATTAACGCAACGTGCTGAAATTGTTCAAGAGGATGCTCCCTTCCAATATCCACGTGAAGAAATTATGCTACTCGTTCAAAGTGTGAAACAAGGCAATAAAGAAGCTGCCTTTGAGATTGTCTTACAGCTCAAACAAAAAATTAAAAACGATATTCATCATTCTATCGCTAAACAAGCAGTGATTGCAGATATGTTTAATCGTGTCTTAAAAATAGCAAATGAATTTAATATGTATTATCAATATGAAAAAATTTATCAATTAACTGATTTTAAGGACATCAATCTAGCACAACCGGTTTTAGAAGATATTATTTCGTCTATCTGCGACAACTTGGATCATGAAAAAGATACACAAAATACAGAGATGAAAAGAACAGTCGTTGACTACATTTACTCTCATTATGATTCGCCGGCTATATCTCTAGGAGAGATTGCAGCTGAACAAAATATTTCAGTTTCTTATGCAAGTCGACTCGTGAAGGAAGAAACGGGAGAATCTTTTTCTCATCTCATTCAGTCATTGCGAATGGAACAATTTAAAACATTATTAGTAGAAACGAAAAGGCCAATTAAAGAATTGATTACTGAAGTTGGTTACTATGATGCATCGAATTTCACTAGAAAATTCCGCTTAGAAAATGGTCTAACGCCTAGTCAGTATCGTTTTAAATATCAAGACAGTGATAAATAAAGCGACTGTTTGGACTATGTGTGTCCGTATCTTATATCGGAAAACGCTAATAACCCTTGTAATAGCAAGGGTTATTTTTTGTGTGTGACAAAACTCACACATTGAAAAGAAAGGGGTTACAAGATACAATGGAAGTGCTTACAAGAACCGCATTTAAATAAACATCTGTACATATAGGATGATTTATTAAGAAAGAAAAGAAAGGAAGGGACACGGTGATGGAAAAACAAACAACTACACTAACTGCGACAAAAAAGAAGAAAAGTAGAAGAAAAAATATTTTAAATAGTTGGCAGCTTTATCTTTTAATTTTACCAGCTTTTGCTTTTTTTCTCGTCTTTCATTATGGGCCGATGTATGGCGTACAAATAGCTTTTAAAAATTATATGCCTTCATTAGGAATTTGGGGGAGTCCTTGGGTAGGGTTTAAGCACTTTACAAAGTTCTTTGAATCTTATTATTTCTGGGATCTACTAAAAAATACTCTAGGGATTAGTATTTATTCATTGGTATTCGGTTTTCCAATTCCTATTCTTTTAGCTCTTGCCTTGAACGAAATAAAAGACGGGAGTTTTAAAAAGACAATCCAAACGGTTACGTATGCACCGCACTTTATATCAACAGTTGTTATTGTTGGGATGATTATTGCTTTTCTTTCTCCTACTTCAGGGATTATCAACCATGGTCTAGAAGCACTGGGCTTCGAAGGGAAAGCTTTTATGGAGGATCCACGATGGTTTAGAACAATTTATGTATTGTCAGGTGTTTGGCAAAGTACAGGTTGGAACTCAGTTATCTATATGGCAGCTCTATCCGGAGTAGATTCCCAACTACATGAAGCGGCTACAATTGATGGCGCATCTAGGATACAGAGACTTTGGTATATTAATTTACCCGTATTAGTACCAACCATGGTCATTTTGTTAATCATGAACTTTGGTGGCATTATGTCGTTAGGACACGAAAAAATTCTTTTAATGCAAAATCCTTTAAACATGCCGACTTCTAACGTTATTTCGACCTTTACTTATCAACAAGGTTTGCTCGATGCTCAATATAGTTATGCTGCAGCAATTGGTTTATTTAACTCAGTTATTAATTCAATCTTATTAATTACCGTAAACAAAATATCATCTAAATTGAATGATGTGTCACTATGGTAAGAAAGAAAGGAGAATGGGAGTTACTATGAGAAACTCAGCCGTTATAAAAAAATCTGCTATAAAAGAATCACCATCAGATCGTGTATTCTTAGCGATTATCTACGTGATGTTGATTGTGATTTTTCTAATCGTAGCTTATCCTTTAATCTATATTTTAAGCGCTTCCTTGAGTGATCCAAGTGTCGTCAATTCGGGTGAGATGTGGCTCTTTCCAAAGGAAGTAACCTTTGAAGGATATAGAAAAATTTTGAGTAACCAAACCATTTGGCGTGGTTATACCAATACAATTATTTACACCGTTGTCGGTACGACGGTTAACTTACTAGTGACGATTCCTGCTGGTTACGTCCTATCGCGAAAAGACTTTCCTTTTAAAAACTTTTTCACTAAGATGATGGTTATTACGATGTTTGTATCGGGTGGGCTAATCCCATCTTATATCCTCGTAAATAGTATGGGACTAACTAATACAATGTGGGCCTTGATACTACCAGGAGCGGCGTCTGTTTACAATATCGTCGTTACACGGACTTTTTTCCAAACATCAATTCCCGATGAATTAACGGAAGCAGCCGTTGTGGATGGCGCTACGGACTTTAATATCTTTTTCTTAATTGTCCTTCCTTTAGCTAAACCGATCATTGCTGTTATGACACTGTTTTATGGGGTCGGTCATTGGAATCAATATTTCCAAGCCTTACTTTATATTGATGACCGTTCTAAGTATCCCCTGCAAATGGTTTTACGGGAAATTCTTGTCTTGCAAGATTTATCTTCAAACCCTACAACCATGATGTCTGAAGAAACAGCACTGTTTTTAAATCAGCAACAAAACTTAAGTGCCATTATCAAATATGGCGTTATGATTGTTGCAACGCTACCTATCATTTTGGTTTATCCTTTCTTACAAAAATATTTTGTAAAAGGCGTTATGGTAGGGTCAATTAAAGGGTAATAAAATATAAAAAATAAGGAGTGGAAGAGTAATGAAAAATCGAAAAGGTTATGTAATGGCAGGGATGATTTTTTCTAGTGCCTTTTTATTAGCAGCTTGTGGGGGAGATGGCGCTGAAACATCTAGCGTTGCAACTTCTGGTGGTAATACAGCAGCTGGAAATGCTGAAGTAAATAAAGAAGGGTTCCCTATTGTAGATGAGCCAATTGAAATGACTATGATTGCGCCTGGTACTGGAATGGCTGAATGGGAAGATATGCCAACTTTAACTGAATATGCAAAGAAAACAAATATTAATTTTGAATATACAACACCGCCGCTAAGTGACTTTAGTACACGCTTCAACTTAACGTTTGCTAGTGGGGAGCTACCAGATGTCATCTATGCACCAGGATCAGATGTGTTAACACCTGCTCTAGAAGTTGATTATGGTAGTCAAGGACTATTGGTACCATTGAATGACTTGATTGAAGAATACGGACCAAATATCAGCAAAGTATTAGAAGAAAAACCAGAAATTAGACAATCTATTACTTCTACAGATGGTAATATCTATACTTTACCAAGAATTAATGGGGGTGCGACATCAACATGGATTCGTGGACCAGTTTGGATAAATGGTGAATGGATGGAAGCACTTGGAATTGAAGACGTTCCAAAAACAACCGATGAACTTTACGATATGCTTGTACGCTTCAAAAATGAAGATCCAAATGGGAACGGCCAAGCAGATGAGATTCCTTTAACAGACGTTAAAATGGATAGTACACGTCCATGGTTACTATCTGCTTTTGGAATAAAAGAGTGGGGTATTGAAGAACACGATGGTGAAGTACGTTATGCACCAATGACCGAAAACTACCGTGGTTATCTAGAATTTATGCATAAATTATATGAAGAAGGCCTTCTAGACAAAGAGGTATTCTCACAAGCAGATGAACAGAAAAAAGCAAAAGGTGAAAACGACAAACTTGGTATGTTCCCAGACTGGTTCTCTTTCTTCACTACCGGACAAACGGAAGAGGAAGCGATTATCAATCCAATGATGGGACCTATGACCAGTGAATATTCAGAAGAAGCAATCTTCCCAATGAGTACTGGTATTCAAAGAGGAGCTTTTGCGATTACGAAAGAAAATCCGAACCCTGCTGCTGCAATGAGGTGGGTCGACTATTTCTACTCTAAAGAAGGACATGACTACCTAAACAGAGGACCTGCTGGTTATCTATGGGAATGGGTCGATGAAGAAGGCGGAGAACGTCAATTTAGAGAAGATTTGGAAGCTACAAACCGAGAAGAGTATCGTGGTCAAATTACTCCTGACTATGGTATTGTAACCCCAGTTAATACTGATCACGAACTCGATCCAATCGGGGATGAAGGTATCTCTGATTTTGAAATCTTCCTACAAGAAGAGTCTGATGCAAAAGTTAATAAATACGGTGAAGTTGCTTACCCACTTGTTTATTTAACACCTGAAGAACAAGAAGTTGTTAGTGGTGTAGAAGTTGACCTTCAAACGTATGTCCGTAACTCAGAAGCCCAATTTATTACTGGACAACTAGAGCTCAATGATGAAAACTGGGAAGAATATGTTTCTACTATCGAAAAAATCGGTGTGGAAGATTATGTAGAAGTATACCAAAGTGCTTATGACAGATGGTTAGAATCAGCTGAATAATAACCTAATTGTAGAAGGGTTATAAAATATTATGATAGCTCGTACGCGTTTTCTTAGTGAAAACAGTACGAGCTATTCTAAATAAATCAGGAAGTTGAAAGGAGCTATTATGACAAATACAAATATATTCCCAGAAGGTTTTTTATGGGGAGCGGCGACTTCTGCCCCGCAATCAGAAGGCGCGCAGTATGCAGATGGAAGAACTGCTAGTACGTGGGATGTCTGGTATGAAAAAGAACCAGAACGGTTTTATAACCAGGTTGGACCACAACACACTTCCTATGTATACGAGCGTTACCCAGAAGATGCACAGTTAATGGCCGATATGGGGTTGAACTCTTTCCGGACGTCTATATCTTGGAATCGATTGCTGCCAGACGGACAGACACTCAATCAAGAAGCGGTTGCTTTTTATCGTGACTATTTTATCCAAATTAAAAAGAATGGCGTTCAACCCATTATCAATCTCTTTCATTTCGATATGCCTTGGTGGTTGATGGAAAAAGGTGGTTGGGAGAATCGTACATCTATTGAAGCATTTGCTTTTTATGCTCGAACTGCTTTTGAGCAGTTTGGTGACTTGGTTGATACTTGGACCACGTTTAACGAGCCCATTGTACACGTCCAATGTGGGTATTTAGGAAATGATCACTGGCCTCAAGTATATGACTTTAAACGTGCTATTACAGTAGGTTATCACACCATGTTGGCACATGCAGCTGCTGTTCGAGAGTTTCGTTCTGTTATGGAGGATTCCGGCAAAGAAATAGGTATTATCTTGAACCTATCACCCGTCTATGCAAAGTCTGATCAATCTGATGATCAAAAAGCGAAACGTTATGCAGAAGAGTGGCATATTAAGAGCTTTTTGGAGCCAGCAGTAAATGGTCACTATTCACCGTTTTTAATTGAAACACTCAAAGAAAATAACTTGTTACCAAAAATTGAACCAGAAGATGCTGCTTTATTATTACAAGGGAAAGTAGATTTCTTAGGTGTCAATTATTATCAACCATTGCGTGTGCAGGCAGTTGATAAAGAGAAAGTGAATATTCCTGCTAAGAGCCCGGCAGATTTTTCAAAAGCCTACGATTGGCCAGACAAAAAAATGAATCCCTACCGTGGTTGGGAGATATACCCTGAAGGGATATATGATATTGCCATGATGATTAAAAATGACTATCATAATATTCCTTGGTATATATCAGAAAATGGAATGGGAGTAGCTGATGAAGAGCGTTTCATGGATGCTGAAGGGATTATCCAGGATGATTACCGAATTGAATTTATTCGTGACCATTTAGAACAGATTCTCAAAGCCATAGAAGCTGAGTCAAGTTGTTATGGCTACCATCTGTGGACCTTTGTGGATTGTTGGTCTTGGCTAAATGCCTATAAAAACCGTTATGGCTTTTACAGATTGGACTTAGAAACGGGCAATCGAATTCCTAAAAAAAGTTCGTTTTGGTTGCATGGAATTATCGAGGAAAGTAAACTCGATCTTTAATTTATAGCGAGTTAAGAGGAGGTGATGATTATGGCGTTAGCTGTATTTGATATTGGTGGAACTTCTGTTAAATGTGGTAGGTGGGAAAATAATCAACTCTATCCAGTTAATAGTTTTCAAACACCGCTCAGTTGGGCAGAATTAAAAATGCAATTAAAAAATACTTTTGATCAAATTGAAAAAGTTACCGGTGGAAAGCTTGAAGGGGCCGCTTTTAGTAGCCCAGGATCTGTTTATTCCGAAGAAGGTGTTGTTCGAGGATTCAGCGCTGTTTCTTATTTACATCATTTTCCAATCCGTGATGAATTAGAAACTTTATTAGGTGTACCAGTCACCCTTGAAAATGATGCCAATTGTGCTGCCCTTGCAGAAACATGGCAAGGAGTAGCTAAAGGTGTGGACAACGTTGTTTTTATTGTAATTGGAACCGGTATTGGAGGTGCAATTATTTTAAACGGAGAGCTTATTAAGGGACGGAACTTATTCGGCGGTGAATTTGGGTATATGCTACTTACGGATACGCAAAATTTTAGTGACTTAGCCAGTCCGGTTGCAATGGCAAAAAAATATCAAGAAGAAAATAAATTATTGGAGCAAATAAGCGGAGAAAAAATATTTCAATTAGCGCTTGAAGGGGATGCAGTAGCAAGTCGGTACGTGAATGACTTGCGTAATAATCTTGCTAGAGGTATCCAAAACCTTTTAGTCGCTTACAATCCAGATATGGTTGTTATAGGTGGCGGAATGTCAGCACAAACAGCATTTATTCAATCGGTTGAAAAGCGAGTTAAAGAATTATTGGTTTGTACTCGTGCACAAGAGGTAGATGCCATTATCGTTCCCTGCCAGTTTCAAAATCAAGCAAACTTAATTGGTGCTGTTGCATCCTATTATAAACAAATTGGTTCTAAAAAGACTCCTAGTTAGGAGTCTTTTCTTATAACCTTATGTTAAACTAACAATAAGACATCAAAAAAGGTGGGATAGCATGTTAAAATATAATTTTGATCGGCTAGCAGATCGCGATAAAGATGATTCAATTAAATGGACAAAAAGTATCAATGAGGATCGCTTTGGTCCTATACCCGATGACTACATTTCGATGTGGATTGCTGATATGGACTTTGAACTCGCACCGCCCGTTTGTAATCATCTAGAAAATCTTATGGAGAAAAAGACTTTCGCCTATATTTATCCCTATGAAAACTTTTTTAGAGCCATTCAATATTGGATGACTCTAAAAACAGATAATCAAGTTCCTCTAGAAGAAATTTGCCTAGATTATGGTATTGTCAGTTCCTTATATCACGTGGTCCAAACCTTTATCCAACCAGGAGACCGCGTGTTAATGCATACACCCGTGTACAATCCTTTTCGAGAAGCAACTGAAAACAACCAAGGAATCCTAATAGAAAACAAACTCCTGGTAAATGAAGAAAAACGGTTTATGATTGATTTTGAAGAGTTAGAAAACCAAATGCAAGAGTCAAAACCAAAATTATTCATTTTATGTAACCCCCATAATCCAGGTGGCACCGTTTGGTCACGACAAGATTTAACGCGACTTGCTGAATTGTGCCTAAAGTATAATGTCATTTTAGTTTCAGATGAAGCTCATTCTGACCACATCCAAAATGGTACTTTTACAAGTGCACTTGATTTGGAAGAAAAGTATCGCCAAAATTTAATATATGTTAACTCCCCTAACAAAGCCTTTAATATTGCTGGTTTAAAGACAAGTTATGTCATTATTCCTAATAATAAATTATGTGAACAATATCGAGAAACACTCGTAAAATGCCACATTGAACAACCCAATACCCTTGGTGCGGCAGCGCTTGTCGCAAGTTATACACCAGAAGGCTTAGAATGGGTACAAGAATGTTTTAGCTACATTGTTAATAATTACCAATGGGTAGTCAAATTTGTAGAAAAAGAGATACCACAGTTGGAATTAATGCCCATGGATGCCTCTTATGTTTTATGGATAGATGTCTCTGATACTGGGATGAGTGGTGAAATCTTTACTACTAAACTAGCACAGACAAAAGGCGTTTTAGTGCAAGAAGGGCTATCGTTTGGTCCCGGAGGCGAAGATTATATTCGTATCAATTTAGGAACATCGTTGGAGTTAGTTCAACAAGCTTTTAAGCGCATAGCGGAATGCTTAAATGAGACCGTTACGGACGAAATAAATATTTAAAAGGAGCTTTATTATGGAAGTTGTTATTATTGGAGGAATTGCTGCAGGAATGGGTGTTGCTGCTAAAGCTGCACGAGAAAATCCACAAGCAAAAATTACCGTTATTGAAAAAGAAGATTATATTTCTTTTGGGGCGTGTGGACTTTCTTATTATCTAGGGAATCAATTTGATGACGAAGCAGTCATGTTTGCACGGACAGTTGCGCAAATGGAAAAAACAGGCATTGACATTAAGATTGGCCACGAAGCAACAGATTGATTACGACCAAAAAACTGTTTATTACCGTAATCTAAAAACAAAAAAGGAGGATTTAACCTCTTATGATCGTTTAGTCATTGCTTCAGGTGCAAATGCGGTTGTTCCTAATATTCCAGGTGTAGAAGCATCAAATGTTTACCCGTTTACCCGTTTAAAAGCTGTGCAAGAAATAAAAAACCAACTTGATGATTATCAGACTGTTACGATTATAGGTGGCGGTTTTATCGGTGTTGAAGTGTCGGATCAACTTGCTTTGTTAGGGAAAAAAGTTACTTTAGTAGAGGGTTTAGATCGCTTAATGGCTGGACAATTTGATCCGGAGTTTTCAGAAAAAATTAAAGGAGCCGTTCTAGAAGAGGGTGTAGAGGTATTAGTCAACCAATTTGTTAAAGAATTAGTTGTCGAAGATGGGAAAGTAACCCAAGTGAAAACAGCTGATCATACGATTGATACGGATCTAGTCATTCTAGCGATTGGTTATCGTCCTCATACTGCCTTTGCCAAAAATGAACAGTTAGAAATGTTAGGAAATGGCGCAATAGTGATTGATCCATCTGGAGAAACATCTATTAGCGACGTATTTGCTGCTGGCGACTGTGCTTCTTCTTTGCACCGACAACTAGGAGATATTTACCTTCCATTAGCTACAGTAGCAAGTAAAATGGGGCGGATTATCGGCGTAAATGTCGTTTCTGATAATAAAAAATCGCTCGAATATGTGGGGAGCTTGGGTACTGGTGCTGTTAAAGTAGGACGATACGAAGCGGGTCGAACAGGGCTTAACGAAGTACAGGCTCAAGAATTAGGTCTCGCTTATAAAACCACCCTTATTTCAACGCTGAACCATACAGAATATTGGCCAGACTACTCTGACATTGATATAAAACTTATTTATGAAGTAGGGAGCAAACGGTTACTCGGAGCACAAGTATTCGGGAAAAAAGATGCAGTATTGCGAATGACGGCATTGACAACCGCTATTCATGCTGGCTTAACAACGGATGAAATAGGTTTTATCGATTATGCCTACGCACCACCTTTTTCAACAACATGGGAGGCTATCAATATTGCCGCTAACACAGCAAAATAAGGAGGGAAAAAATGATTGATATTCCGTTATTCACAGGGTTTCTAAAGATGAGTAATTATATTACCTTTATTGCTTTTCTAGCGCTGATAGGTGCTTATATTTTGTTAAATAGTTTAAAAAAGCGTAAAGCATCCTTCCAAGTACGTATGATGACAGCTCTTGCTTTAGGATTAGGAATAGGGATTGCAATTGATTTATTTGGTTCAAACATCGGTCTTTTGTATACGGAATACGCCCAAATGGAAATTACGACGTGGTTTAGTATATTTGGATCAGGTTTCATTCGTTTGGTTCAACTACTCGCCGTTCCTATTGTCTTTTTGTCTATTATTGAAGTTATTACGAAAGTTGAAGGAACCGATATAAAGGCCTTAACCGGAAAAACCTTCGTTATTTTACTAGGTACAACAGCTATATCAGTTTTAGTCATGATCTTTTTGTTGAAACTATTTCCACTGGATGCTACGAGTTTTACCGGTGATATTGAAGCAGGCAAAATGGAACAGATTGGGACGATTTCAACACAAAGTTTTCCCGAGTTTTTCTTAAACTTAGTACCAAGTAATATATTTTCAGTTTTTTCTAATAACAGTGCCATCGTTTCTGTGGTGATAACAGCGGGCTTGTTTGGGGGTGCTATTCGCTTCTTGAAGGGGAAAAAACCTGAGAAAGTTGCACCGTTTTTGGAATTATTAAGTTCCAGTAAGGTAGTTGTTAATAGTGTTTTAACCAACGTTATTAAAGTGATGCCATATGGTGTTACTGCTTTGGTGGCAACAACAATCATATCCAATGGTATTACCGTTATTATGAGTGTCATTGGCTTTATTTTAGTGCTTTATTTAGGTGTCTTAGCAATGCTAATTGTTTATATGGGACTTCTATTACTGGTAGGAGTAAACACCCTGTCCAGTTTTATAAAAAATCTCTGACAACGATGTTATTTGCATTTTCGAGCCGATCTAGTGTCGGAACACTTCCTTATACATTAAATACGTTGGAAGATTTAGGAGTGTCTCAACAAAGTGGAAACTTTGTAGCAACACTTGGGACATCTATTGGAATGAATGGCTGTGCAGGGATTTTCCCAGCCATGTTGGGAATCTTATTGGCACAAGCGACTGGTGTTGAGATGAATATTGCTTTTTATGTGCTACTGATTATTGTCGTAACAGTTGGTTCAATTGGAATTGCGGGCGTGCCCGGTACTGCTACAGTAGCAGCGACAGTAACGCTTAATAGTTTAGGCTTAGGAGCCTATATGTCACGTATTGGTGCTATTTTTGGGATTGACCCAATCATTGATATGGGACGGACGATGATTAATGTGACCGGTTCAATGGTTAGTGCTATTATTGTTGACCGTTGGGAAGGAACCTTTGATCAGGAACAGTTTAAGCGCTAAAAATATTAAAAGATTGCTTTTTTCTCAAAAGAGAAAGAGCAATCTTTTTAATTAGCTTCTCTTAGGTGATAAAGCTGCTGGGCCATGGGAAAAAGCAGATTGAAGAAGAGGAGACCAAGCATTCCGGTGCACGCGTGGCGCCAATCCTTCTCCCATTCGTTTCATCTGTTGACTATAATAACTCATGGCAGCCAAGGAGCCGACCTTTTTGTCTAAGAAACCAACACCTGTTGTTAATCGGGCAGGCTTGCTGCTTGATAGGTTCCTGTATGAATCTGATTGGGTAAATCTGGTTCAATAACCAGTGGACGAGCAACGCCAATCATTGAAACATCGGCAGTACTAACTGCTTCAATCATACTCTCTACTTTACAGAATCCGCCAATAACCGCAATCGGAACAGATACAAGCTGACTTATTTTACTTGCATAATCAAGAAAATAAACATCACCGTCTCCCATCATTTTTGGATTTTCATAGTTACCACCAGAGATTTCAACTAAGTCAATTCCCAAAGAATCCATTTTCTTAATAACCGCAAGTGAATCTGCTTCACTAAAGCCGTCTGTTTTAAAATCGGTGGAATTGATTTTTAAACCAATCGGGTAGTCTTGCCCCAAATTTTGGCGCATCCCTTGGTATATTTCGACTAAAAATCGCATCCGATTTTCTAATGAACCACCGTATTGGTCTGAACGACGGTTGTCATGGGTAGATAAAAACTGGTTTACTAAATAACCATGTGCGCCATGTATTTGTACTCCGGTAAAACCAGCTTTTTTGGCTATGAGTGCAGTATTAATAAAGCGTTGAATGGTATCTTGAACTTCTGAAAGGGTCATTTCTCTTGGTGAATTGAATGCCTTACTCATGGATCCACTCAAAGGAACCGCGCTCGGCGCAATGGGATGCTTAGAAATAGTACGTGGGCTTTGTTTACCCGGGTGATTAATTTGCATCCAAATATGGCTGCCATTCAAACTTCCTGCTGAGGCCCATTGACTTAGGGCATTTAAATCATCTTCGTTTTCGACAACGATATTGCCAGGTTCGCCCAAATATCTACTATCAACCATAACGTTTCCAGTTAGGGATAATCCAATTCCACCTTGTGCCCATCTTTTGTATAAGGTAATAAGTTGTGGTGTCACATGATTTTTTTTATTTTAACGCCTAATTTCAAACTAATAGTTTCAAATAACTTCTCAACTGTAATGATAGTTGCTCCTTCCTTTATAAAAATAAACACGTTTCTATCACTTACTGACAGAAACGTGTTTATCTTTTATTTTTTAATTCCTAATGTATCTTCTTTCGCATGAATCAAGTCAGTAATAGCTTTACAATAAGATGCTTCTAAGTTAAATTGTTTTGAAATTTCCACAACCGCACCATTTAAAAAATCAATTTCAGTAGGACGTTTGTTAGCTAAATCTTGATGCATAGATGGATAGTGGGCACCTACGCTGTCAGCTAAACCTTTAAGATAGGTAATTGTCTCATCAACATCAAGTTCAATACCATCTTGTAATTTAGCAACTGCTGCAAATTCTGTAATGATACCTGATAGCATGGAGTCTATGGTTGATGAAGCAAAAACTTCTTCGATATTTGAATCAAGAAGTGCACATAACGCATTCATTGTCCCGTTTACACATGCTTTACGCCAAGTTGTAAAGTTAACATTGTCGCTGTAAACACCATTTAAACCACTTTTTGTAAGAATGTCCACAATTTCAAGTGCGCCTTCTTTTTCTTCTGGATCACTATTTTGTAATTCGACAGGCCCTTGACCATTAAAGTGAGTGACGCCTGGCGCATCAATACCAGCAGTCCAGACAGTTGTTCCCATAATGATGTTCTTTTTATCGACGAATTGTTGAAGTGTTTGTAAGTGGCCTAAACCATTTAATAGACAAATAACTTTAGTATCTTCACCAATAATATGGTCAATACTCTTCATCATTGCTTTTAGACCCATAGATTTTGTAAATACAAAAATGGCATCCATTATTTCGTTTAGTTCATGCGGTTTACACATTTTCATTTCTTCGATATCTTCAACACCGTTAACAGTAATTTTCAAACCATTTTCGTTGACAGCTTGAATATGTGCATCCCAGTTGTCTAATAAAGTGACATCTTGTCCACCTTTTTTTTGTAAGAGGTAACCAAACCCGCATCCGAGTGCGCCTGATCCTGCAATTGCTATTTTCATGAATCTAATCTCCTTCATATAAATTAATTTTTTACGGGTACAAATTTGAAGATTTCGTGCTCGTAAATTTTTAATACTTTATTAAATAGTAAATCTATTAATAGGGCTCCCACAAATGGTATCACAAAGTAAGCAACAATTACCATTAAGACACTTGTTCCCATTTCAACGGCTTGGATTGGTCCAACAAGACCTACAATCCCAAATCCTGCTGTTTGCGGCAGACCTTGAATATTAATTAAATAAGCGCCAATACCTGAAAGAATAGCATTCGTAATAATTGGGACAAGAATACGTGGGTATTTAACTAAGTTTGGCATCATCATTTTCATGGCGCCTAGTAAAATTGCTAATGTTGTCCCACTTTGATTTACTTTTCTAGATCCGATGACTAAAACAGCAGTACAAGCAGTAACGCCAATAGCAGCAGCACCGGCTCCAAGTCCTGAAATCCCAATTGCAATCCCAATTGCGACTGTAGAAATTGGTGAAATAATTAAAATAGAAAAAGCAACGGAAATAAGTACTGCCATTACAAGTGGTTGTAATTGTGTAAAGCTATTAATAATATTTCCGATTGTTGATGTTACAAGACTAACATAAGGTAAGGTTAGTAATCCAATAGTACCAACTCCTGCTCCTACTAATATAGGAAGGAGAATAAGTGTCAAGGAACCAAGTTTTCCATCTAAAAGACGGGTAACAAAAACAGCTAGTCCCGCCATCAGCATGACATTGACTAAATCCCCAATTCCAACTAACATAATGCCAGCATCTGTTGCAACGTAAGCACCAGAGCCTAAAAAGGTTGCCGCACCAATAATAACACTTTCCATTGGTTTTAACTTAAACTGCATCCCTACTAAAACGCCGACTAATGCGGGTGTTAAAAATTGCATAGTTGAAACGACCATTGCGAGCGTTGCAAAAATTGTGCCATAGGGGATGAGCGCTTTAAAAATGCCTCCTAAAATCGCATTAGCGATTAAACCAATAACAATTCCGCTAGCCGTACCAGCTAGGACTTTGTTCAAATAGTCCTTAAACGTGTAATGTTCTACTTCTGCCATAAAAAAATCTCCTTTTCTATATATCGTCTAGTGACATGTTTCTCAATAGTTTTGTTTACTTGACTATTTTATCACAAAGAAAGGATAAGTATGAGTGATAACAGTAAGAATTCATTAATAAAAATCTCATGTAAACCCTTTATTAGCAAGGAAACGCTTTAATGAATGAGTGACTATCATAAACTAATATTCTCATGTATAATTTTTAAAAATGAAAGGGTGTTTCTATGAAAAAAATAATCTCGTATATACCTGGCTTTATATTAGCCCTCATGATTGCAGTGGTAGCTACTTGGATTGAAATGCTACTGCCCATTCATCTTATTGGTGCATCTGTTATCGCATTGTTTATCGGGATGCTACTCAATCCCTTGATTAAGAAAAATAAGCTGATAGGCAAAGGAATAAATTTTACGTCTAAAAAAATCTTGCGCTTTTCGATTATTTTATTAGGAGCTTCACTCAGTATTACAACGATTCTCCAAGTTGGACGCATTTCTCTAGCAGTTATGTTTTTCACATTGCTTACTTGTTTTGGAGGGGGCTATTTCGTTGGAAAATGGCTAGGGTTAAACTGGAAATTATCAAACTTAATTTCAGCTGGGACTGGTATTTGCGGTGGATCAGCAATTGCAGCGGTGGCACCGGTAATTGATGCGGAAGATAAAGATATTGCGTATGCGATGTCTGCAACCTTTATTTTCGATATGGTTATGATTTTATTGTTCCCGATTATGGGACGGGCGATCGGATTAAATGATATGGCTTTTGGACTATGGGCAGGAACAGCTATTAATGATACTTCCAGTGTCGTTGCTGCTGGTTATGCTTTCAGTGAAGCAGCAGGAGACTTTGCAACAATGGTAAAGTTAACACGGACATTAGTTATTATCCCAACTGTTTTAGTTTTTTCACTTATTAACGCCCGGATTAAAGTAAATTCACAAAACTTAAATGAACAAGCAAGCAAAAAAGTTAAAATTACGACACTTTTTCCTTGGTTTATTTTAGCTTTCGTAGGGATGTCCTTATTAAATAGTTTTGGATTTTTCCCAGCAGCTCTTTCAAGTACCTTGAAGGACATCAGTAAGTTTTTAATGGTAGCTGCATTAGCAGCGATAGGGATGAAAACTAACTTTAGTGAAATGAAGCAATCTGGTTTTAACCCTATGATACATGGGTTCATTATCTCAAGTTTAGTGGTAATAGTGGCATTTATCGTTATTTACTTTATGGGACTTGTCTAAAGCAAAAAAAGAAGCAGCCACAGCTGCTTCTTTTTTTGTTTTAAAGGTTTTTCCCTTGATTATAAAATTCTTCCATATCATCTTTAGGAACCATACTACCACCAGTTGCCCAGGCAATATGAGTAGCATTTTTCATTTTATCTGTTAAATCATTTTCTTCTAAATAAGATTTTCCTTCTGTTGTACCAAATAAATGTGCAGCTCCCGGTACACCTGCAAGCGCAGCAGGTTCTAGTGGAATGTTTTCAATATCGATTAATTTTGTTAAAAGACTTTTTGCTTCTTTTTCTTGAAGAGTATAACCACCATCAAAGAAATGACTCATCAATTGAGAAACAAATCCAGATGTACGCGGAACAGCTAAACCGTCCATGCCTGTTTTACCATCAATATCAAAGTCGTAAATAGAAACTTGGTCAAACTCATTGGTTTCAAGACCTAATAGCATAGATGGCATATGGGCTGGTTCAGCAAAGAAGCAGTGAACATTGTCGCCATAAACATGTTTCAATCCAAATGTAATACCACCTGGACTACCACCAATTCCACATGGTAAGTAGACGAATAGAGGGTGATCAGCATCTACAAGAATACCTTTTTCATCTAGTTGTTGTTTTAGACGATTTCCAGCAACTGTGTAGCCTAGGAATAAATCAACGGAATGTTCGTCATCAACAAAATAGGATTTAGGGTTTTCGTTGGATTGCTTACGTCCATTTTCAACTGCTTTTGTAAAGTTCGTGTTGTGCTCAATGACGTTTACACCGTGAGATCTTAATAGGTCTTTTTTCCATTGTTTTGCTTCAATAGACATGTGTACAATGACTTCAAAGCCAAGAGCAGCTCCCATAATTCCTACACTAATTCCTAAGTTTCCAGTTGTTCCAACGGTAATGTTATAGTCTGAGAAAAATTTAGTGAATGCTTCACTTGCAAAGATTTCGTAGTTGACGTCTTTGCTTTCTAGTAAACCTTCTTCTAGGGCCAATGTTTCGGCATGCTTAAGCACTTCATAAATTGCGCCTCTCGCCTTAATAGTTCCAGCAATTGGGAGTGTATCATCACGTTTCAACATGAGAGAACCGTCGATGGTTACATCATAGGTTGCTTCTAGTTCTTTTTTGAATTTTGAAATTTCCGAAATCCCTGATTCGATGATTCCTCTTGTGTTAGCTGTTTCTGGGAATTTCTTTTCAATGAATGGTGCGAATCGTTCTAATCGATCTTCTGCATCTTTGATGTCAGCGTATGAGAATTTTGCATCTATTTTAGCATCTTCAAATTTAGGTTTTGATTTATTTATCCAAAATACATTTTTGAAATTCATAATATCTTTTATAACTGGGTTTTTAGCTTTAATTTCCTCAAGTTTTGTTTGTGTAATCGTCATTGCCATATTAAATCTCCTCCTGAATGTTAGTTAATAAATTCTAAGTTGTCCATATAAGGTACTAAAACGGTTGGAACTTTGACGCTACCGTCTTCTTGTTGGTAGTTTTCTAAAATTGCAGCTACAGTACGACCAATTGCTAGTCCAGAACCATTTAAGGTGTGGATGTAATTAACTTCGCCAGCGTCGTTACGGTAACGGATATTTGCTCTTCTTGCTTGAAAGTCTAAACAGTTTGAACAAGATGAAATTTCGCGATAAGTATTTTGTGAAGGGAACCATACTTCTAAATCATAGGTTTTGCTAGCTGAAAACCCCATGTCTCCAGTACTCAAGGTGATAGTTTGGAAAGGAAGTTCTAGTAATTCTAGCAGATGCTCGGCATTTTCTCGCATTTTTTCTAATTCATCAAAAGAATTTTCTGGTAAGGCATATTTTACCATTTCTACTTTATGGAACTGATGCATCCGGATGAGTCCTCGTGTATCTCTTCCTGCACTCCCAGCTTCAGATCTGAAACAAGGGCTGAGAGCGGTGAAGTAGGTAGGGATTTTTTCTAAAGGAATAATCTCATCAGCATAATAATTAGTCAAGGGTACTTCCGAAGTCGGGATTAACACCAGGTCTTCATCTTCAATTGCGAAGACATCTTCTTTAAATTTCGGAAACTGTCCGGTACCAAACATACTTTTTTTATTAACTAAAAAAGGCGGTATGATTTCTGTATAGCCATGTTCCTTCGTATTAATATCTAACATAAAATTATAGACAGCTCGTTCTAAACGAGCACCAAGTCCTTTACTATAAACGAAACGTGGACCAGAGACTTTTGTTCCTCTTTCAAAATCTAAAATATCAAGATTAATACCCACTTCATAATGGGGGAGAGGCGTAAATTTAAATTCAGTTGGTGTCCCTTTTTGATGTAAAACAGTATTATCTTCTTCACTTTCCCCAATAGGAACACTCTCATGAGCAACGTTTGGAATATTAGCAGCGATGTTGAAAAAATCTGCTTCAACTTCGCGAATTTCTTTTTCTAATTGTGAAATCCGATCTTTACTTTTTTTTGTTTCTGCAATCATTTTCTCTGCTTCTTCATGTGCCGCTTGTTTTTTTAAATCTTGAACCGAAGCACTCTGTGAATTTCTTTTATTTCTTAAATCTTCTAATTCTTTTAAAGAGGTTCTTCTTATTTGATCATATTCAATTAGCTTGTTGAGTGTTTCTTTTTCTACACCGCGCGCTTTTAAGCGTTCAATATAGTGTTCCTCATTATTTCTAATTTTTTTAATATCTAACAAGTGTTATCCCTCCAATGGTTCAGCTATTACTGGGCTGGTTGTTCCTAAGGTATCTTGACGTAGTTCGGCAGCGGTAATAATTTTGAAATTTTTGAAAAGGTGAGCGCCTAAGAATCCAGCTAGAACACTGACGATAATGCATCCAGCTGCTGCAATGAGAACTTTATTTGCAGGATTATAAGCGAACATAACCGCAAAACCTGCAATTGGTGTAGCTGTACCAGGAGTATTATTAATAAGTCCCATTAAGGAGACAATCACACCACTTGCTGCGCCACCAATAAAATTCGTTGCATAGACAGGGATTGGGTTGGCAGAAATAATGTCTGCTTGTGTTAAAGGTTCAATCGCAACTGCAATGGTATCTTTTTTATCTCCAAACTTCATTTTACTAAATAATACGTAGTTCATAAAGGAAGAACCGAAAACGGCTAGCGCGCCAATTGCCATGGGAATACCAGTTAAACCTAACATAGCGGTTAGCGCCATTGAACTTAGTGGTGCAGTCGCAACAACAGTTAGAATACCACCTAAAACAATTCCCATAATAATTGGACTAGAATCAGCAGTGGAGATAAGGATTTCACCAATTTGAAGGAGTGTTGCATCCACTAGGGGTGAACTAGCAACAGCGATTAAGCGAGATAGTGGTGCAGCAACGATAATAATAACGATTAGGTCAAGACCACCGGGAACTTTTTCTTCTAACCATTTAACAACAAATGAAATGAGATAGCCAGCAATAAATCCAGGTAAAATTCCCATACCGGAAACAGAAAGACCAACTAAAACAGCATATACGGGTGAAACTCCGAGCGCTAGTGGAACGAGGATAGCAGCAGCTACACCACCGAGACTCCCATTTGCACCACCGACACCAGCAAGGAATTCTAAACCTAAAACGTTTCCAAAAAAGGCTAAGTGGAATGCTTCAACTAGAAAACTAGCACACGCAGCTCCAGCTAAAGCTCCCATGGCTTTTGCGCCATGAGGTGCTTTGTAGTTAAACAAAGTAAAAAGTGATAAGACCAAAATTAATAAGATCGTTCCGAGTATAATGTCCATATAATTTCTCCTCGTTTGTTTTTATTTTTTAAAAGCAATAGCTTCTATTTCTACTAGCGCGTCTTTAGGTAGTCTGGAAACTTCAAATGTAGAACGACTTGGGTATGGTTGGTTAAAACGTTTTTCAAATAATTTGTTTATTTCATCGAAATCTTCTAAGTCATTCATTAAAACAGTTAATTTAACCACATCATCTAATGTTAAGCCTTCATTTTCTAAAACCAATTCAATATTAGCAAGTGAACGTTCGCATTGTGCAACAAAATCTTTTTCTAGCTCACCTGTTTCTTGATTTATAGGTAATTGACCAGAGATAAATAATAAATCACCAGCCCAACGTGATATAGAATAGGGACCCACACTCTTCATTTCATTTTTCAAATTATTTCCTCCTCTTTCTTTAGCTAAGGTAACTTTAAAATAAAACGTTTACAATGTCAATAAGAATTTATTATCATAATAATTAATTATTACATAAGAGCCTTAAAGAAAAGTTTTTTTCTCTTATTTCTCATCTGTAAATAGTTTATTATACTATATATTGCGTGTAACCTAACATAGTTAAAAAAGAAATCTGAAATAATAATGAGAATTTTAAATGAGTGAATTCATATCTAAATGCAACTGAAATCTAATGATTTCGTTTTATCGTAGTAAAAATTTACTATTTATAATTGATAAATTATCGCGAACTTGCTATAATTGGAAAAATATAAAGAAATAGTAATAGGATGGTGTGTATGGAAGCTGGGAAATTAGATTTTTATATATCTATGACGCATTTTTTAGGAGCGGCTTTGGGCCCGCGTTATGAAATTGTTCTACACATATTAGAAGATAAAAATTCTTATATTGCTTCTATTGTAAATAACCAAGTGAGTGGACGGACGACAGATTCACCGTTAACTAGTTTTGCCTTAGGTTTAATAAAGAGTGAAGAGTATAAAAAACGAGATTTTGTTTCTAATTACAAAGCAAAAATTAAAACTGGTGCCACTGTTCAAGGATCAACCTTCTTTTTAAAAGATTCGCTTGGGAATTTAGAAGGCATGCTCTGTATTAATACGGACTTCTCTAAACACATCGAGCTTGCTCATAGTATTTTAGAATTAGCTAACATCAATTCGGATTCGCTTGATAATAGGAATGTAAGTCCTGCCCATGTAACTTCTAATAAGGTAGTTGCATTAGATAACTATGTTCCAGAAGAAGTAGTAGAAGTTTTATCCGATAATGTTTCTGATATCATCGAGGAAGTGGTTGATCCAACCTTATTTGACGAAGGATATACTATTAGCCAAGAACGAAAGATTGAACTGGTAGAGTTGTTAGATAAGAAAGGCGTTTTCCAGATTAAAGGCTCGATTTCCCAAGTAGCTTCTGTCTTGAACGTATCAGAATCAAGTGTCTACCGTTACTTAAAAATTATTTCTAAACGTTAATGAAAGTAAAATCATTAAAGTCCACTAGCGTCTAAGCTGGTGGGCTTTTTTGCTCTTAAGAAGTGATGTAGATAATACTCTAATTATTTTAATGTCAGTAGCTATTTTGGTTAATTAATATAAGTGATTTTTTATATTAATAATAAATATTTTTTATATAAAAAACTATATAATGTGTTGACGGATATATTCCTAAAGAGTATACTCATAAGCGTCTTAACAATGTGAATGGATACACAAAGATTAGGAAACGTGTTTGTTAGGGGGAGTAGTCATTAATATTGAACGATTTATTCAAGAGCGTAAAGCAATGGGGTTTTCCCAAATTGAACTAGCTGAAGGTATTTGTACGCAAGCGACTCTAAGTCGGTTTGAGAATAATGGACAAGTACCCAATCTAAAGCTCCTTATTAAGTTATGCAATCGTTTAAACCTTCCGTTGGGGGAACTTTTTCCAAAAGTTGGTGTTCGACATACCGATACCATCGAAAAAATGAATCGAGCTGAATTTTTCTTAATCACAAGTGAATATGAACAAGCAGCCGAATTGTTGGAAGCTATCACTATGAATGATATTGAGAGTCCACTTTTAGCGATGCGTTACCACTACTTGAAAGGTTACATTATGATTTTTCAACGGGCTTCTGTCATTGATACTTTGTTTATGTTTGACCAAATTTTATTAGCAGATCAAACGAGTGAATCAGAAATTTTTTATTTGCTGGCGTATACAGGTATCGGGATGATTTACTCGCGTGAAGACGATCAAGAAAAAGCCGAATTTTACTTTCATAAAGTACTAGAAAAAATTTATAATTACCCAACGAAAGTGATGGAAGATACGTGGCGTGTTTTAAATATTGTTTTTCAATCCAGTGTTTTTTATTCCAACATTCATGAGATAGAAATAAGCAATGCTTTGGCTCGTTATGCTATCTCTATATGCTCAGACAATCACGTTACCTACTATGTAGCTCGTGCTGCTATCCAATTAGCGAAGAATGCAATATTACAAAAACAACCTAAAAATGTTGTTTTAGAACTAATTTACGACGCTAGAGCCTATTCAAAATTGAATCGAAATCAAATCGCACTCAAAGAATTAGCTATTTTAGAAAAAGAAGTGATGAATAAGTGAAGCAAGAGAAAATAACAGTCCGTTTAATGGGAACTGTTATTGATTTACTAATTGAAGATGACGGTGCGGAAGAGCGGATGGACGAAGTAGTCAAGCAGCTAAAAATTTATGAGCATCGTTTCAGTGCTAATAGTGCTAATTCCGAGCTGATGGCAATCAATAAACAAGCTGGTATAAAGGCTGTTCGTGTTCACCCTGAATTATTTGAACTCATTCGTATGGGCAAAGCACACAGCTGCGCTTCTGGTAGTCATTTAAATATCGCTATCGGACCACTCGTTCAAACCTGGCGTATTGGCTTCAGTGATGCGAGGGTACCTTCGGACGATGAAATTAAACAGTTGCTTCGTTTAACAGATCCGCAAGACATTATTTTGGATGAAGAAAACCAAACTGTCTTTTTAAAACAAAAAGGAATGTTAATCGATTTAGGATCACTTGCTAAAGGATATATAGCAGATTTAATCATTAAGTATTTAAAAAGTAAAGGCGTTAAGCGTGCTTTGGTTAATCTGGGTGGGAATATTATCGGTCTAAATACCGCTCATTTTAAAGAAGATTACTGGAAAATTGGAATCCAAAATCCGGTCCTTCCCCGTGACCATTATGTGACGGTTTTAAAAATAAGCAACCAATCGGTTGTTACATCAGGAATCTATGAACGTCACCTAGAAAAAGATGGGAAAAGCTATCACCATATTCTTGACCCAGAAACTGGCTATCCAATTACCACGGATGTGGCGAGTTTAACCATTCAGTCAAACAATTCGGTCGATGGTGAAATATGGACGACACGTCTGTATGGTAAGCAATCAGATGATATAGTGTCATGTATAGACCAAGAAGCTGGTATAGAAGGTCTCGTTATTACAAAAGATGGTCATATTACATATTCTCATGGATTAAAAAAAGATAAATGAAAGAATTGAAAGGAAGTAACAACGATGAAAAAAATTATTGGTCTCGTAGGAACAAACTCTGATTTTTCTACCAATCGTCAACTATTACAATTTATGGAGAAACATTTCCAAGATAAAATAGATATGGAACTAGTTGAAATTAATAATTTACCACTCTTTAATAAACCAGCAGACAGAAAAATCCCTGAAGAAGCACAAGAAATTGCTGATAAAATCGTAGACGCAGATGGTGTGATTATTAGTACACCTGAGTATGATCAATCTATTACAGCTGCATTAAGCAGCGCTTTAAGTTGGTTGTCGTATGGTATTTATCCATTTGTGGATAAACCAGTTATGATAACAGGCGCTTCTTATGGAACGTTGGGATCTTCACGCGCTCAAATGCATTTACGTCAAGTCCTAGATGCACCAGAATTACAAGCACGTATTATGCCAAGTTCTGAATTTTTATTAAGCCATTCCCTTCAAGCCTTTGATGAAGATCTGAATTTAAAGGATCCAGAGCAAGTCGAAAGACTTGAAGAATTACTTGAAGATTTCTTAACCTTTATTGATATTAGCAAGCAACTCAACCATTCGCATAACCTTAATAAAAGAGAAGCTGAGAATTTCTCTTGGGAAGAAATATAGAATAGGAGCTGTATATAATGAAAATAGTAGGAATTGTAGGATCTAATGCTGACTTGTCATATAACCGTTTGTTGCTAGAGTACATAAAAAAACAATTTGGATCACTCTTTGATTTAGAATTGATTGAAATTAAAGATTTGCCTCTATTTAATCAAAGCAAAGACCAAACAGACAGTGAAGCAATTCAAAGTATCAATCAAAAAATTATTGCAGCAGATGGCGTTATAATTGCTACACCAGAACACAACCACTCGGTCCCAGCTGGATTAAAGAGTGCTTTGGAATGGTTATCATTTAAAATTCATCCACTCGAAGGAAAACCCGTTATGATTGTAGGAGCTTCTTATTATGACCAAGGTTCTTCTCGTGCACAAATTCATTTGCGCCAAATTCTAAATGCCCCAGGTGTAAACGCGGTGGTCATGCCTGGTAATGAATTTTTATTAGGCGAAGTAAAAAAAGCGTTTGATGAAAATCATAATTTAAAAGATAAAACGACTATTGCGTTCCTAGCAACATGTCTAGAGAAATTTACGAAGTTTGTTAAGATGGTTGCTGCTTTAGAAGAAACAGAAAAACCAGCACCACAACCAGAGGACTTGCACGCAACCGGCACAGTTTCAACGACCGTAGAAGGTATTGATATGTTAGCCGATGATTGGTTGGAACAAGCAGCTGAAGCTGTTGGAGCAGTTGAAGGTAATACGTACGTTAAGCTAGATCGCGGTCTTTTGACCGTTGACCAATTGAACTATTTCTTTGCATCCATGCCAATGGAATTGACTTACGCAGATGCTAATAATCAGTTCCTGTACTACAACCACACGAAACCAATGGAAGAAATGTTGGCAGGACGTCAACCAGAACAAGTGGGTAACCCATTAGCAGCTTGTCACCCTGAAAAAGCATTGAAGGGAGTCGAATGGGTCATTCAAGAATTACGTTCTGGCGCTACTGATGCCGTACGTGTGAATGTGCCAACCCATGGTCCAGATAAATTCGTTGTCCATAACTATCAAGCAATCCATGATTCAGAAGGTAATTATGCAGGTATCAATGAATATATTTTAGACTTTAAACCAATTATTGATTGGTACTTAGCCCAAACCGGAATGAAATTAGAAGGTGATGTTAACGCGGTATCAAGTGCTTCTGTCAAAGATAAAGGCGAAGAAGTTCATGCCGTTTCCGGCGCATCAGCAAAAGGGTAAAAATAAAGCGAGTAAATTGAGCTTTTCTCTCAATTTACCGCTTTTTTATTTATAATAAGTTTATTATGGTATAGTAGATGGAATACTTTGCTAAAGATTACAAAGATAATTAAAGGAGAATATCATTGGTAAAAATTACTATCCTTTATGAGGATAATCATCTTTTATTAGTAGAAAAGCCAGTTAATATACCCGTTCAAGAAGATAACAGTAAAGATCCAGACCTACTTAATTTGTTAAAAGAAGACTTAAAAATTCGTTATCAAAAACCAGGTAACGTCTATCTAGGTTTAGTTCATCGTTTAGATAGACCAGTTGGTGGCGCTATGGTTTTTGCTAAAACTTCTAAGTCTGCTTCACGTTTATCTGATATGATGCGCCGGCAAGTCATTGACAGGAACTACTTAGCTGTTGTTCAAGGTAAGCCTTTTAAAAATAGAGGGAAATTAGAGCATTATCAATATAAGGATAGAGCTGAAAATCAAGTTTTTGTAGTAGATGCCAAGCACCCAGAAGCGAAAAAAGCAATCTTAAATTATGAAGTCGTTGCAACAAGCAATGATCTTAGTCTTTTATCTGTTACATTACAAACTGGAAGACCGCACCAAATTCGTGTACAACTAGCTGAAATAGGTCATCCACTATTTGGTGACCAGAAGTATGCGCAAAAAACCTCAAAAGTGGGTCAGCAAATCGCCTTATGGGCTTATCCCTTATCATTTGAGCATCCTGTTAAAAAAGAACCCGTCGAAGTATATTCGCTTCCACCTCAAAGTTACCCATGGAACTTGTGGCAGATAACTGGACCTTAAAACGCAGTTGTAACGCTCAAAAGATTGGTTTAAAAGCATTTTCTTATTTATTTATTATGCACGTAGCGGCTAGCGTTTTAGTGACTAATAAAAGGAAGGTCCTGATTTTTTCAGGACCTTCCTTTTAATTAAGCATTTAATTCTTTAATACGTTCATGGTTTAATTCGCCTTCACCATATGCTAAGATCATGGCAATAGTTGCATCTGCATCAACGTTTTGGACTGTACGGAACATACCTGAGAACCAATCAATACCAGTTAAAAGTGCAATACTTTCAGGTGGAAGTCCAAGTGCTGGAATTACAATCGTTAATGCAACTAACCCGCCACCTGGAACCGCTACGGTATCAAGGGTAGCAAGTGTCGATAAGGTAACCGTCTGAATGGCATTTGTTAGGGTGAACTCTAACCCATAAAATTGTGCAAGCGTAATCGCTGCGATCGCTAGAAAGAGTGATAATCCGTTACTGTTCATAGCCATACCGAGTGGACCAACTAGTTGTGAGATGCGACGACTCACTCCCAATTTATCTTCTTGGTCTTCCATTTTAACAGGAAGGGTAATTGCCGATGAAGTTGTTGTTAGAGCCATAACGGTCATACGTGATAAACCTTTAACAATGTGCATCGGGTTTACTTTAACAATGGCACCGGTTAGAATAATCCATAATACTAGGAAAATAACTGTCCCAATTGCCATTGCTAGTAAGAACTTTGCAAGAGGGAGGATAACTGCTAGGCCTATGACGCCTGTAACATTTGCTAGTAGTGCAAAATACCCAAGGGTGCAAGCTTCATAACGGTCGTTACAAGTTGTAAGATAACGGCGTTGAATTGTTCAAGACCTGCCTTGAGAGCGCCTAAATCCCGTCGTGAGCTTAATAAACTAATGGATAAACCAAATAATAAAGAGAAAATGATAACTTGAATCATATTTCCTGTACTCATCGACTGGATAACATTTGACGGGAAGAATTCTAAAAGGACATCTGTTACACTACCGGTAGCAGTAGCAACTGGGGTAGTTGTGTCGATTTGCATATCTACACCCGCACCTAGTTGAATAAGGTAACCTAAAATCAGACCTAATGTAGCAGCCAAAGCAGTCCCGCCTAGGAACCAAGCAGCCATTTTCCCACCTAATTTACCGAGCATTTGTGGATCTAAAGTTCCAACTGCCTCAATAACTGCTCCCATAATCATAACGACAACAGACATCTGAATTAATCGCAGGAAAATTTGTCCAATAACATTAATAGGTGCAATGGCAGGACCAAAAACCAATCCGGCTACAATCCCTAAAACCATCGCAATCATAATTTGATTGGTCATACTTATTTTCTTTAAACTTTTCATAATGACACTCCTTAAACAAATATAATAGCTGTATAATAAAACTTAACTCCTTTCATATATTGTTATACTTATAAAGTATAAAGCGTTTTCAATTGTTTTGATATGTCAATAGTGGATAAAAGAACAAGAAACATTTAGACGGTATGGATAAAAGAGCATTAGAATGGAGGTAGGATATTGTTTAATATTAAAGAAATAATAAATAACCAAAATAATTATTTTGAAAAAGGGCAAACCAAAGACTTAACGTTTCGTTTAAATAAATTAACGGTACTTAAGAAGATGATTGCCGAAAATGATGAAGCTATCATGGCAGCTCTAAAAAAAGATTTAAATAAAGCTCCTTTTGAATCCTATGAAACAGAAATCGGTATTTTACTCGAGGAAATTAACTACGTCATAAAAAACCTTCCAAGATGGGATAAAAGAAAAAAAGTTTGCACACCTTTGATAAATTTTTTGTCAAGTAGTCATGTCTATTCAGAACCCTATGGTGTTGCCCTTGTTATATCGCCTTGGAATTATCCTTTTCAATTAACAATCTCACCTTTAATTGGTTCTATAGCCGCAGGTAACTGTACGCTTATTAAGCCCTCTGAGTATTCCGTATATACGAGTGAGCTTTTAGAAGATTTAATAGCACGCTATTTTGAACCTGGCTTTATTTCAGTGGTAAAAGGTGATAAGGATGTGAGCCAGCAACTCTTAGAAGAAAAATTTGATTACATCTTTTTTACTGGTAGCGTAGAGGTTGGAAAGATAATCATGAAAGCTGCTTCTAAGCACTTGACACCCGTAACGTTGGAACTAGGTGGTAAAAGCCCTTGTATTATAGATGAAACGGCAGATTTGGATTTAGCGGCCAAGAGGATTGTTTGGGGGAAATTTTTAAATGCTGGGCAAACCTGCATTGCCCCTGACTACTTGTTAGTACAGTCGACTATAGAAAAAGCGCTTGTTAGTAAAATTGAAACCTACATTGAACAGTTTTACGGCAAAGAACCACATCGAAATGACGATTACCCTAAAATTATAAGCATGAATCATTTTCAGAGGTTGTTAAATTTGCTAAAGGATCAAAAAATTATAGCTGGTGGAAATTATGACCTAAATTCCCAGCAAATAGAGCCAACTCTATTGGGAGCTGTCAGTTGGGATAGTCCCGTTATGCAAGAAGAGATATTTGGACCCATTTTACCAATTATAACGTTTGATACAATCGATGAGGTTATCAGGAGCGTCAATAATCGCCCAAAACCCTTAGCACTGTATTATTTTTCAACCAATAAAAAACGCCAAAATAAAATTATTGAAGAAATTTCTTTCGGGGGTGGTTGTGTCAACGATACCATTATGCAAGTTGGAAGCTCCTACATGCCTTTTGGTGGGGTCGGTGAAAGTGGTATGGGAAGTTACCATGGGAAAGCAAGCTTTGATACTTTTTCACATAAAAAAAGTGTTGTTCACAAATCAAATCTAGTGGATATTAATTTAAGGTACCCACCATTCAAAAATAAGCTTAAATGGATAAAAAAAGTAATGCGATAATAATTGCGCCTAAAAAAGAGAAGCCAGATTTTTCCGGCTTATCTTTTTTGAGTTTATACTATTGCGCTGTTATACCACCATCAATAACAAATTCTGAACCAGTTGAATAACTAGATTCGTCAGAAGCTAAAAATAGCACCATATTGGATACTTCTTTTGGTTCTGCAACACGTTTTAAAGGAATTTGCTTCGAAAATGCTTCTACTGCTGCTTTAGTATCTTCTTGGACGACCATTGGGGTTGCAATTACCCCTGGATGAACAGAATTCACACGAATGCCCATTGGCGCTAAGTTAATAGCAGCTGCTTTCGTCATCCCTCGAACAGCAAACTTAGTGTCGGTATAAGCAACAGCACCAGCGACTAAACCATTCATTGATGAAATGTTGACGATAGAACCGCCGCCTGCTTTCTTCATAGAAGGAACAACTGCTTTCATACCTAGAAACACAGAGACTTGATTGATATCAACGATACGACGGTAGTCTTCAAGTGTGATATCCATCATATTTTTAGCCATAGTGATACCGGCATTATTAACTAATACATTAACTGGGCCAAAGGCTTCTTCAGCTTTTTCAATAACATTAGACCAATCTTCTTCAGAAGCAACATTTTGTTTGACGAAGATAGCATTTTCACCTAGTTCATCTACAAGTGCTTGGCCTTTTTCTTCATTTAAGTCTGTCAAGACAACCTTTGCACCTTCTTCAAGAAATAGACGTGCATGCGTTTCACCCATCCCTTGAGCAGCACCTGTAATAATGGCAACTTTTTCTGATAAACGATTCATAAAAAAACCTCCCGAAATAGATTTTATCCTTTTAAAACAGGATAGTTATTTTTTTGCTAATAAGCAAAAAGCAACCTGAATTAACTATAGCATATGATGGTAACGTTTACGTAATTATTTGTTTTATAAGCAATAAAAAAATATGATAATTTTTTCACAAAAGTGTTGACATTTATTTGTGAGGTGTTTATAGTAGTTACTGAAGGTAGCTACTACGAATTACCTAGCGATTCTAATCACGAAACAGGAGGGGTTTAGTGAACCAAGTCATTTCGATTATGAAGGATTATCAATTTTCAGAATATGAGACACTGGTTTATATAGAATTACTAAAGAAAGCTAACCAGACAGGTTATGAGGTGAGTAAAAATTCAGGTGTGCCACGATCAAAAGTGTACACGACGTTAAATACGTTATTAAAAAAGGAATTAATAATTTCTAGTAGTACAGATCCTGTTTTATATATGGCTCAACCAGTAGAAAAATTACTGGAGCTATTAAAAGAAAAAACAGAAGTTGATTTTAACGAAATTGAAACAAGTTTAAGCAGCGTTGAAACATCAGAAGAAACAGAAACCTTGTGGCGTTTTTCGGAGTATACGCTTGTAACTGATAAAGTCCAAGCACTCATTGCATCATGTCAAGAAGACCTTTACTTACAAATATGGGAAGACGATTTAACAGAAGAGCTCATTCACTTGTTAACAAAAGCGGAAAAACGCTTAGAAAAATTTATTGTTATTCTCTTTAGTAATAAGCACCGCTATGAGCTACCATTTGATCGCTTTTACAAGCATGGATTTGAAGAAAATAAACTAGAAGATTATGGAAGTCGCTGGATTAATTTAGTCGTTGACTCACAAGAGATGGTATATGGAACTTTACCAAGTCAGGAAGTGGATGTTATTTGGACACGAAATCATTCTATGGTTAAGTTAGCCAAGGAATATATTATCCATGATGCTTATAACTTAAGAATGATTAAACAATTGGAAGACCCAGCTAAAAAGATTTTTGGTAAAGATTTAATGGATGTACGAAATATTTATAAAAACTAAAAGATTTAGTGGAGGAAAAAAGAATGACATCGATATTATTAGTACTAATTGTAATTGTAAACCTATTTTTTGTATTTGCGTTTGTGAAAGATTTAATTAACCATAAAGGTGAAGTAATGAATGAACCCGCCAATAACATAGCCTTACCCTTTGCTTCATTCTTTACATTTTTACTATCAACTTTCGGTATTTCTGATTTTGCTATTGGAACTGTTTTATACCGCAAACTAAATTGGGTATCCTTAAAGAAATTACCAGGAACCTTGAATGCCCAATGTGTTATTCCTGTAGCCGTTATGGCACTTTCTTATATCACTTCTATAGAAGTAGGTGTAAAGACGTTAGCAGTATGTATTGTCAGTCAAGTTATCGGAGCTTACATAGGGCCACGCTTTGTTGTTAAATTACCAGAAAAAACAATTAAACAATTTGTTTCGATTGGTTTAACAATCGCGGCACTATTAATCTTAGCAGGTAAATTTGACTTGATTCCCTCAAATGGAACTGCAACAGAACTTTATGGTATTAAATTAGTAACAGCCGCTGTTTTACTCTTTGCTTATGGTGCTTTAAACAACATTGGTATTGGATCATACGCATTAACGATGGCAACAGTTTATGCACTCGGTATGAACCCGGCAGCAGCTTTTCCAATTATGATGGGAGCTTGTACATTCTCTGTTCCTATTGGAAGTATGCAATTTGTTAAATTCGGTGAATACAGCCGTAAAATAACTTTATCTGCTGCTACATTTGGTGTTTTAGGAGTATTGACCGCTGTCTACTTCGTTAAATCATTAAATACAGGAATGCTACAATGGCTTGTTATTGTTGTACTATTCTATACCGCAATTAGTATGTTTATGGAGTTACGTAAATCAAAACAAGCAGTCGAAAATGTCTAGGAGCTACTAATTAAGTTGAGGAGAGATAAAGAGATGATTGTATTAACAAAAGAAGATATGGAAGCTGTTTTTTCAATGAAAGAAGCAATTGAAGCAGATAAAGAAGCGCTACGTTTGTTTTCACAGGGAAAATCAACTGTACCACTACGCACAAATATTCCCGTTCCAGAATACAATGGGCAGAGTTTGTATATGCCAGCTTATGTTGCAGGGGAAACATCCGCTTTAGGTGTTAAAATTGTATCGAGTTATCCGGGAAATATTGAAAAGGGACTACCAAGTATTCCGGCAACCATGGTTATGTTGAATGCTGAAACGGGTATTGTAGAGGCAATTTTAGATGGTACTTATTTAACACAACTTCGTACCGGTGCAGTTCAAGGAGCGGGGACAGATGTCTTAGCGCGTCAAGACGCTAAAATTGCAGCACTATTCGGAACCGGTGGACAAGCAGTTTCCCAGTTAGAGGCTATGCTTACTGTCCGTTCGTTAGACGAAGTGAGAGTCATGGATATTGATAAAACACGTTGTGAACAATTTGTAGCAGAAATGACTGAAAAGTTTAAACAGTTTGATACAAAATTAATTGCAGTCGAAACGGCAGAAGAGGCTATTAAAGACGCTGATATCATTACTTCTGTTACGACGTCTAAACGTCCAACTTTCCCCGGAGAATCTGTTAAGGCAGGTGCACATATTAATGGTGTGGGTGCCTATACACCTGAAATGCATGAACTTCCTAGCGAAGTTATTATTCGAGCAAGTAAAGTTATTTTTGACACAACTGAAGGGGTTCTTGCCGAAGCGGGGGATATTATCACCCCACTAGAAGAAGGCTTAGTTGAAAGAAGTCATTATCAAGGGGATCTTGGGGAGGTTCTTTTAGGTAAAGTTAAAGGTCGGGAAACTGAAGAAGAAATTACTGTTTTTAAAACGGTTGGAACAGCTGTTTTAGATGTCGTAACAGCTGAAAAAATCCTCTCTAAAGCAAAAGCACTTGGGGTAGGTACAGAAATTAAGTTATAAAATAAAGAGCAGTAATTACAGGAAATCCTGCGATTACTGCTCTTTTATAATTTTGGTCTTTTCTAATTGGATGGCTAATAGTGTTGTGAGAAGTTCCGTTATAACAAATGCCCACCAGACACCCTTCATATCCCAAAAATAACTGAAAATAAAAATCGTAGGAATCGTAATTAGAAATCCTCGTGAAATAGAAAGTAACAATGCGTGTTTAATACTTGCTGTTGCACTTAAAACCATTGTAGCGATAATATTAAGGCCTGAAAAAAAGAAGCCTAGAAAATAAATTTCAAGTCCGATAGATGCAATAGCGCTAACAGCAAGGTTATTCTCGCTATTAAAGATTTGGATGATCGTATTGGAATACATATATGTGAAAAAATAAATAGTAGCAGCAATGAACAGCGCGGTCACGAGTGCATATGTACGAACAGCCCTAACCATTTGTCGGTTCCCTTGTCCGAAGTATTTACTGATTAAAGGTTGTGTACCTTGAGCTAACCCCGTAAAAATGGCAATCACTACAAGAGCTAAGTTAGCAACAATACCATAGGCTGCTAAGCCGATATTGCCCTCAATCCTTAAAATAACAATATTAAGAGTGATTAAAACCACTGCAGATGAAATTTCAATAATAAAAGAAGAAAGACCCAGGCTGAAAATATCGCGAACAATGTTAATGCTTAACTTACTACTGATATACTTAAAGGTGTTTTTACGATAAATAAAATGACTCAACAAGACCAAGACACTGATGATCGGAGCAAGGGCAGTAGCTAGGGCAGTAGCTAGGGCTGCTCCTAACATTCCCATATTAAAAGGAAAGATAAAAATATAATCTAAAATGATATTTGAAAAGCTTCCAATCAACATAGCCCTCATAGCCAGTTTTGGATGATTATCATTGCGGACATAGGCTAGAAGAATGTTATTAATCGCCGATTGTAAAATTAAGCTAGACAAATAAATAAGCCATTCGTGGTACACTCAAATTGTAATTCCTACCAAAGAATACAAAGGAGTGATCACGAATGACCTACACCCATCTTACCATGGATGAACTAGTGATGATAGAGGCTTACTACCACCAAAATATCGCTGTAACAAAAATATCGGCTCAGTTAAAACGTTCTAGAATGACCATCTACAACGTCATCAACTTCCTGAAGAAAGGCCATACGGCCTTGGATTATTACCGACAATATAAGAAAAACAAGGCGCGTTGTGGACGGCACAAGATAATCCTGCCCGAGGAACAACAAGTGTACATCAATAAAAAAATTGCACAGGGATGGACGCCAGATGTCATCATTGGTCGCCAAGAAATGCCAATCGCATGTTCCATGCGGACGCTCTATCGTCGCTTCAAAGAAAAGATATTCGATGAAACAACTTTACCCATGAAGGGAAAGCGGAAACCAAACGGCCATCAAGAACGTCGGGGAAAACAGGCTTTCAAGAGGAATATCGTTGAAAGGGAAAAGGATTATCCGGTATTCAAGGAAGAATTTGGTCATATCGAAGGTGATACTATTGTTGGTGTCCATCACAAAAGTGCCGTCATCACCTTGGTAGAACGACTTTCCAAAGTCATTATCACCTTGAAGCCCCATGGGCGAAAGGCAAACGATATCGAGAATACACTGAACCAGTGGTTTGAATCGATTCCTAGACATCTATTTAAGTCCATCACCTTTGATTGTGGAAAAGAATTCTCCAATTGGAAAAACCTAAGCAACCAACATGATATCGCCATCTATTTTGCCGATCCTGGAACGCCATCACAGCGCGCATTAAATGAAAACTCCAACGGATTGCTGCGAAAAGATGGGTTGCCAAAAGAAATGGACTTCAATCAAGTGGACCAAACATTTGTCTCATCGGTTGCGAACAAGCGAAATAATATCCCACGAAAATCCTTGGCATACCAGACGCCGCTGGAAGTATTTTTGAGTTACATAAATGAATCTACTTTGTCTAGCTTAAATTGACAAATCAAAAATGATAAAAAAAGGTGAAAAAGATAGAATGATTCTTAAATAGGCTTGTGTAAACGCTAAAGTTAATGAATCAGCGCCTAGTACGTTTGCCAAATGTTTGGCACCAAAAAGCCCTATCAAGAGAAAAAGTATCCCCATTAATAAACCTATTTTCATTGCATTCGAAAAAACAATGTTTATTTTGTTAATAGAATCTTTTTTGTGCTGTGATTTTAAGATACTGAACCTTGTGGCCGCTCCCATTCCAACCATCAGTCCAACCCCATGAATAAAACTATAAATAGGAATAGAGAGATTGAGTGATGCGATACCGACAGCGCCCAGTGCTTTTGATATAAAGTAAGTATCGGCTAGAATATAAAAAGAAAGTCCTAGCATCCCTAAAATATTTAAACTAATATATCTTGAAAAGTCTTTTATAACTGCCTTTTGCAATTAAACCTCTTCCTTCCTATATAAAAAAATGCCCATACACACTTCCTTCAAATGCCTAATGGGAGTGAGTTGAGCATAATTAAATTTTACTCGGCCGTAAAATTAACGGACAGTAATATCTTTAATAGTATTAACCATAATATATGGGAGTAAAGCGGTCAAGTTATTCAAAAATTATAATATGTAAAATCGCTTTCACAGCAGACGTTGACATTAAGTGACGGGCTAATTATACTGATAGTAAGCAGTAAGAAATAGTACAACTCTTTACAAGTAGTGAAGTGACTAAGCTTATTTAAAAATGAAAGCGCTATCTTATGAGGCTGTGGGATTAGAATACCTCAAGTATTAGATAAAAGATTCAATTAAATAAAGCCGTGTAAAGTTGTTAAAACACTGGATCGGAAGAAGTTCCGGTCCTCTCTTTGTTTGAGTGAACAATAGTTATAAAGAGGTGTGATGTATGACTCAAAAGTTTAAAATCGGAATCGATATTGGAACAACTAGTACGAAAGCTATTCTTTATGACGAGCATTTCGAAGTAGTGGATGCAGCTTCAAAAGAATACCTTACAATTCGGGAAAAAATGGGTATGGCTGAACAAAATCCAGATCTCATTCTTGCAGCAGTTCAATCCGTTATAAAGCGATTGATTGAACAAACTTATCCGCAATCAAAAAAAATAACCACCTTATCCTTTTCTAGCGCCATGCACAGCTTGATGATTGTCTCTACAGAAGGCGAACCCTTAACGCCCCTTTATACATGGGCAGATAACCAATCTAGTTTTCAGTTAGAAAAGGCAAAAGCAGTTCAAGATTTGGATTGGGTCTATAAGAAAACCGGAACACCCATCCATCCTATGTCACCATTTAGTAAATTATTATGGTTACAAGCAGACTCTCCGGAATTGTTAGTAGGAGGAAATCGAATTATCGGAATAAAGGAATATATAACCTATTTTCTAACCGGTGAATTGAAAGTAGATTATTCGATTGCGTCAGCCACAGGGTTATTCAATTTACAGTCTCTTGATTGGGATCCAGATATTATCTCTTTTTTAGGTATTGAACAAGAAGTTTTATCAGACCCAGTGGATACAAATTACGTGTTTAAAAGAATAAATCCAGTAGCGTATAAAGAAATTGGCTTATCGTTAGAAACGCAGATTATAATTGGTGCAAGCGATGGGTGTCTGGCTAATTTGGGGCTCAATGCTATTGCTAATAATGAAGTAGCAATGACGATTGGAACAAGTGGAGCGGTGAGAATGGTGAGTGATCACATCGTTCTAGATCCTGAAGGAAGGACATTTTGTTACTATTTAGCTAAAGACAAATGGGTTATAGGTGGTGCTGTCAATAATGGTGGGAATGCCTTTGAATGGTTTGCAAGTATTTTATCAAAGACTGAAGTGATGAACTACGATGAAATTAACAATTTGATGGAAACAATTCAACCCGGTGCAGATGGTCTCTTGTTTTTCCCTTATTTAAACGGAGAACGTTCTCCCTTATGGGATGCTTCTGTTCAAGCGCATTTTATCGGCCTGAGTGCCAACCACACAACAGGTCACCTCATTCGAGCAGTTATGGAAGGTGTTTTATATAATTTAGTTGAAGTTTTAAATATACTTGAAACAAACGCAGGACCGGCGAAAAAACTAAAAGTCAACGGTGGTTTTTTACGTTCTGCTTTTTGGAAACAAATGGCAGCGGATATTTTTAATAAAACGCTTACTATCACGCCGCAATTTGAAAGTTCTTGCCTTGGGGCTGTTTCAATTGACCAAATGGACTACTTAGAAGAATTAAAAAAAATGCGAGTAATAGAGGTGATTCCAATTGAAGAAAACGTAAAAGCATATCAAAAAAGTTATGAGCTCTATCAAAAGTTATCCATTCCCATCCAACAAATTCATGAGATTAAAGCTAACCATAGAAATAATTAGGAAAGAAGTGAACTTTACCATTCCTTGGGTTGGTAATTTAAATCTTTAAACAAACGTTCTTTTTCTTTTTTTGATAAATAACGCCATTGTCCTACAGGCAGGTTTGCTAGGTGAATATTCATGACACGAATTCTCTGCAATCGGTAGACATTGTATCCCAAGGCTTCACACATACGACGAATTTGTCTATTGAGTCCTTGAGTTAAGATAATTTTAAATTCATATTTTGACAACTGTTCGACTTGACTAGGGAGTGTTGTTGTACCTAGGATATCAACCCCTTCAGACATAGCTGTTAGAAACTCTGGTGTAATCGGGCGGTCTACAGAAACGATGTATTCTTTTTCATGTTGATTTTTTGGATCTAGAATTTCATTTACGATATCGCCGTCATTGGTCAATAAAATCAATCCTTCAGACTCCTTGTCTAAACGACCAATATGAAAAACACGAATGGGGTGGTTGACTAGGTCAACGATATTTCCTTTTACACCTTTTTCAGTAGTGCTCGTAATACCAACGGGCTTGTTTAGTGCGATATAGACGTTGTTACGGGCAACATAGATTTGGTTACCATCGACACGTACGTCATCACCCGGCTCTACTTGGCTACCACCAATGGTTGCTTTTTTTCCATTGAGCATGACACGGCCTTCTTGAATTAGCTTGTCAGCTCCGCGTCGTGAAGACTTTCCTGCTTCACTAATATATTTATTGATACGCACACAGACACTTCCTTTACCTGAACATTTTATGTTAACTATACTGTTTATGTGAGATAAATCAAGCAGCGGATGGTTCATGTTGTAGCAATCATAAAAAGTGTCTAAAATACTACTATAAAATTGACTTATAAATACCAGAGTGATAATTTGAAAGCAACAGATAATCATGTAACTTTTTCACATAAATAAAAAGAAATAGGAGGAATAAACAATGGGCCCTTTAAAGGTCAGATTTACCGAGACTGTTTTACGAGATGCGCATCAGAGCTTGATGGCAACACGTATGACTACAGAAGAAATGTTACCTATATTAAAGGAATTAGATGAAGTGGGCTACTATGCTTTAGAGTGTTGGGGAGGAGCGACTTTTGACTCCGCTATTCGTTTTTTGAGCGAAGATCCTTGGGAGCGCTTACGTATCATCCGTGATCATACACCCAACACACCACTTATGATGCTATTACGAGGGCAAAACATTCTGGGATATCGCCATTACGCTGACGATATTGTAGATAAATTTATCGAGAAGGCAATTGTAAACGGTATTGATATTTTTCGTATCTTTGATGCTTTAAATGATACACGAAATCTAGAAAAAAGCATCGAAGCAGTTAAAAAATACGGTGGCCATGCACAAATGGCTATTTGCTACACAACAAGTCCTGTCCATACGGTTGCTTATTATACTCAGTTGACTAAAGAGCTTGTTGAAATGGGAGCGGATTCAATTTGTATTAAAGATATGGCTGGTATTCTAACTCCCAAAGTTGCCCGTGAACTTGTTCCGGCTATAAAAGGGGTTATTGGTGATTTGCCACTCGAAATGCATACGCATGCAACAAGTGGCACTTCAGAGATGACCTACTTGGTATCTGTTGAAGCAGGGGCCAACATTATCGATACGGCAATGTCGCCTTTGTCTGGCGGAACGAGTCAACCGGCAACGGAATCTTTAAACGAAGTTTTCCAAGAGATGGGCTATGATACCAATTTGGATAAAGCAAAATTGGAATCTATTGCGGATTATTTCAAACCCATTCGTCAGAAATATTTAGATAATAAAACCATCAACCCGCGTCTCTTAACAACGGATCCAAAAGCACTCATGTATCAGGTCCCAGGTGGGATGCTCTCTAACCTTTCTTCCCAAATGATGGAAGCGGGTGCCTACGATCGCTACGAGGAGGTACTTGCAGAGGTGCCACGTGTTCGTAAAGAGCTTGGTTATCCACCATTAGTAACCCCTCTGAGTCAAATGGTCGGAACACAGGCAGTTTTTAACGTTTTGACAGGTGAACGCTACAAAATGGTTCCCAATGAGATTAAGGATTATGTAAAGGGAAGATATGGTTGCTCGCCGGCACCTATCGATCCTGACATACAAAAGCTGATTATTGGAGAAGATGAAGACATAGTGAGGGTTCGTCCTGCCGATTTAATCGAACCTGGTTTTGAAAGTGAGAAAGAAAAAATTGGTAACTTAGCTGAAAGTGATGAAGATGTCTTAATGTACGCATTATTTCCACAAAACGCTAAGACATTTTTAGAGAAGCGCCGACACCCACAGGTAAAAAAAGATGAACCCATTCGAATTCGCGCAAAATATTAAAGAGTAGGGGTGATTAGTTTGGAAGAATTAACAATGGGAAAAGCACTTGAAATAACCGTTGTATCCTTAGTTGTTGTTTTTGCTGTCCTCATTTTATTAATGCTTATATTAGAATCGTTTAAGTATTTCTTTAAAGCAGATATTGCTGCTCAAGAAGCTCAGGAAAAAACTAAAAATCAAAAACTTGTTGATCAAGGAAGAGAGTTACCAGTAACGGATCACCAAGTTGATAAAGAAACAGAAATGGTTGCAATATTAACCGCTCTCATAATGGCGAGTGAAGATGAACAAGATAAACATTATCAAGTAGAGTCAGTAACACTAATTAAGTAAAGGAGTAGTTATGATGAAAACTTATGAAGTTGAAGTAAATGGAAAAGTTTACGCAGTAAAAATAAAAGAAGTAGATGAGGCTTCTTTTGATAATCTCTCTCAAAGCGCTACACCATCGTCTTCTTCCCCAGCTTCTGCATCAACCAGTGGTAGTGGAATAGCTGTCAATTCACCAATGCCCGGTAAAATTGTCTCGGTGAAGGTAACGGTGGGACAGCAAGTAAACGCTGGCGATACACTTTGTGTGTTAGAAGCAATGAAAATGGAGAATGAAGTCGTAGCTCCTGAAGATGGCACCGTTCGTGAAGTGCTCGTATCTGAGGGCCAGTCTGTTGACTCTGGTGATGTCTTGCTTCGTTTATAGTTATCTTTCGAGGAATGATAGAGAGGAGAGATAGTCGTGATACAAGTCTTAACTGATACGATGCAAACATCAGGACTGTTAAGTTTAACATTTAAAGAAGTTATTGCGATTGGTATAGCGCTCGTATTTTTATATTTAGCGATTGCAAAAAAATATGAGCCTTACTTATTGCTTCCCATTGCATTCGGGATGCTACTTGTCAATTTACCATTGGGAGGTTTAATGACTGCACCAATTGGAGAAAATCCAGGTGGCCTTTTATATTATTTATACCAAGGAACAAACTTAGGGATTTATCCGCCGTTAATTTTCTTGTGTTTAGGAGCGACAACAGATTTCGGTCCTTTAATAGCTAATCCTAAGACACTTCTACTAGGAGGCGCGGCACAAGCAGGCATCTTTGTCGCTTTTTTTGGGGCCATTTTGTTAGGAATGACTGGTCCCGTTTCTGCTGCGATTGCAATTATTGGTGGGGCAGATGGGCCAACCGCTATTTACACCGCAACACAGCTTGCACCAGAACTATTATCGGTGATTGCTTTAGCTGCTTATTCTTATATGGCTTTAGTGCCAATTATCCAACCACCCATTATGCGCGCTCTAACAACTAAAGAAATGCGTGAAGTGAAGATGGAACAGTTAAGACCGGTTAGTCAAAAGGAAAAAATTCTTTTTCCAATTATTGTGACACTAGCAGTTATCTTATTGTTGCCAACCGCCGCACCGTTAATTGGAATGTTAATGTTAGGAAACTTAGTACGTGAGAGTAAAGTTGTGCCGAAATTAACCGAGATGTTAGAAAATTCCTTAATGTACATCATTACCATTTTCTTGGGTATAACCGTAGGTGCCAAAGCTGAAGCGGATATTTTACTATCTAAAGAAACTTTAATTGTTATTTTTATAGGGTTAGTTGCTTTTGCTACTGGAACGGCAGCGGGTGTATTAATGGGACGTCTGATGTATCACCTGACAAATGGAAAAGTAAACCCCTTAATAGGGGCAGCAGGTGTATCAGCAGTTCCAATGGCAGCACGTGTAGCACAAAAAGAAGGACAAAAGGCAAACCCAACCAACTTTTTACTGATGCATGCAATGGGGCCGAATGTAGCAGGCGTGATTGGATCAGCAGTAGCAGCAGGAATTTTATTACAATACTTTGGGTAATCAAGCAAAAAAGACAATCCTATTTTATTAGGGTTGTCTTTTTTATTGTTTTACTTGTAGTACACTTCATCGAGGAAAAGACCTTGAGCAGGTACAGTCTCTCCAGCCATACTCCTAATTTTACTATCAAAAATCATATCAATTGAATCTAATTCCCTATATCCAGAACCAATCTCTAAAAGAGTTCCCATCATGGTACGAATCATATGATGTAAAAAGCCTTCACCGATAAAGGTAAAATGAAGCAGCGCTCCTTCTTGACGGATAGAAATTTCATCAATGGTTCGAATGGTTGATTTTTTAAGAGAAGAAAAACCTAAAAAATCATGTCTGCCTACCAGTTTTTTGCAAGCCTCTTGCATTTTCTCATGATTCAGTTTTTCAGGGTAATGGTAACTATAATGTCGCTCAAATGCTGAAGGGACTAGTTCATTCCAAACATAGTAGCTGTATTTTTTTCCACTAACATGATAGCGCGAATGGAAACGCTCAGGAACTTCCACCAATTCTTTAATAACAATATCTTGCGGAAGGTAACGGTTGAGGTGATTGCGCATAGTTAACAAGTCCATTTCAGAGTTCGTTTTGAAGTTGGCTACTTGTCCATTCGCATGAGCGCCGGCATCAGTTCGGCCCGAGCCAACAATCTCGATTTTTGTATCAGTCATTTCTGACAATATATTTTCTATTTTACCTTGAATCGTTTTATCCGAGTCACCTAACCTTTGCCAGCCTAAGTAGCGTCTACCATCGTATTCAATTATCATTTTAATATTTTTCATTTTATCCCTCATATTCCTTTAATTGCCTATTATTTTAACTAGTCTATCTATTGTACTGGTTAATGGGATATTTATGTAAAAAACTTTCAGTTTGTTCATTAAGCTTTATTAATACGATAATAAAGACACTTATTGTGGAAGTGCTTTCATTTTTAGAAGACCCTTAAAAGAAAAAGGAGAGATAAAAAATGATTAAAGTGACAAGTGAAACGTTGCATGAACTTATTCAAGGAAAATTAGAAGCGGCAGGACTACCAACTGTGCAAGCCAAAGAAACGGCTAATCATCTCGTTTATGCAGATTTAAGCGGGGTGCATTCACATGGCGCGGTTCGAGTTGAATACTACGCAGAACGGATTAACAAAGGGGGTATTACTCGTGAACCGACGATACATTTTGAAAAGACAGGTGAAAGTTCAGGAGTGTTCCACGGGGATAATGCCCAAGGACAATACATTGCTAATTTAGCTTTGGAACCTGCTATAGAAATGGCTAAGGAATCTGGTGTTGCAGTAGTAGGGGTTTCGAAATGTGGTCATACTGGAACGCTATCTTACTATTTAAGAAAAATTGCCGAAGAAGGACTAGTGGGAGTTGCTATGACGCAGTCAGATCCAATGGCAGTTCCATTTGGAGGAGCAGAACCTTATTACGGGACGAATCCGATTGGCTTTAGTGCACCAAGTTCTTCAAAAACACCACTAGTTTTCGATATGGCAACAACCGTTCAAGCTTGGGGTAAAATATTGGATGCACGTTCTAAGGGTAATAAAATTCCTTCTGACTGGGCAGTTGATAAAAATGGGAATCCGACAACTGATCCAAATGCAGTTAATGGTCTTGTTCCCATTGCGGGCCCTAAAGGGTATGGTTTAATGATGATGGTAGATATTTTATCAGGGGTACTTATGAATTTACCTTTTGGCAAACATGTTTCTTCAATGTACCATGACCTCCATGCAGGTCGTAATTTAGGACAATTATATATTATAATTGATCCGGCCAGATTTGGTAATCCAGAAACCTTTAAAGAGAATATTACTCAAACAATGAATGAACTGAATGCTGTGAAACCTGCAGAAGGGTTTACAAGTGTCCGTTACCCCGGTCAAGGATCAAACCAACGGTATGAAAAAAATAAATCAGAAGGTGTGGAGATTCCTGAATCCATCATCAACTACTTACGTTCAGATGTGATTCATAGCGATAATTATGAAGGTTTAGGAGCATTTGCCAACTAACGAAAAAGCCTCTTCAAATTTTATTTGAAGAGGCTTTTTTATGGGTATTACTTAGAATGATAGAGAAAATCTTTAGGTGTTTTTGAATTATAGCGGATTATTTTACCACTAGTAGGATGAACGAATGAAAGCGTTGAAGCATGTAACCCTAAACGTTTTAATGGGTTTGTCTGAGCGCCGTATTTTTTATCACCTGCAACAGGGTGATAAATTTCTTCCATATGGACGCGAATTTGATTTTTCCGGCCTGTTTCCAGTTCAACTTCTAAAAGAGAATAGTGTGCATTTGCACGTATTTTTCGGTAATGGGTCACAGCGAGCTTACCGCCATTATCATAGTTATGAGAATGCACTTTCATGGCTTTACTTTCAGTTAACCAAGAACGAATGGTTCCTTTATCTTCAGTTATCACCCCTTCAACGAGTGCAATATAGGTACGCTCTTTTACAATGGTATGCCAATCTTTTTGAAGAGCTAATTTGATTGCTTCTGTTTTAGCGTAAACCATAACACCAGATGTATCACGGTCGAGACGGTGAACAATATAAATACGATTCTTTTTATTTTCTTCTTTAACGTAACTGGTTAATTGACTGTAAGCAGTCATTTCAGTTTGGCTACGATCAGCCATAGAAAGAATACCAGAGTCTTTATGGATAATAATGAGAGCATCATCTTCGTACAAAATACGGATGCCTTTTAAAGCAGTGGTTTTCTTAGCAACTTTATTACTTGTAATACCAACGATATCACCTGGTTCAAGAGGATGGTTATGCTGGGTTGTTGTCTTACCGTTAACCGCCACTTGCCCTCTTGTTAAAATAGATTTAACAGCATTCCGACTGAGACCTGATAGCGTCTCAAGTAGAAATGGTAAGAGCGTTGTCTGGGTTTTAATTGTATGGTTTGTTACCCCTTTATGAATGGTAATCACTTCTTCCTTTAAACATTTACTTTAGTATATCAGAAAATTTGTTATAATCTTAATGAGAAATGGAAGGTGGAGCGAAATGAATAATAATGATCGTTTAACACGTTTGCGTTACGCATTAAATATTAAAGATGCTGATATGGTAGAAATTTTTAAAATGGGTGGGGTGACGTTAAGTAGAAAAGACATCCAAAAATTGTTAAATAAACAAGACGATGCCTATGAATTAGAGTTAAGTCATGAGTATCTTGAGCGATTCTTAAACGGATTAATTACATCACAGCGTGGCGTACGCGATGGCTTTGAACCGCAAATGGAACTGAATGAAGAAAATGCAAACAATTTACTACTTAAAAAAGTAAAAATTGCTCTTTCTTTAACGAGTGAAGACATGTTAGAACTGTTAAGTGAAGCAGGAGTTGAAATTTCAAAAAGTGAGTTGAGCGCAGTATTACGCAAAGAAGGTCATCGCAATTATAAGCCTTGTGGGGATCGGTATGTTCGTAATTTTCTAAAAGGTTTAACACTTCGTTACCGCGCATAAGAAACAGATATCGTTTATTATTTTATCTATTTAATGGTAACTTAGAGATAGTAGATTCAATAAAATATATTTGGGAGGCATCGTTAATATGAAGCAATTAAACTGGGCAATACTAGGTACTGGAACGATTGCGAGTGAGTTTGCCACTCAATTTGCGGCAGAAGAGGCAGTTTTATACGGCGTGGCATCGCGAACGCATACAAAAGCAACAGATTTTGCAAGCAAATACGATATTCCGCATACTTATGATTCCTATGAGGCAGCCTTAGCAGATGAAGCCATTGATGTGATTTATGTTGCTGTTCCACATAGTCATCACTATCAACTCATCAAAGAAAGTTTGCAAGCGGGGAAGCATGTTTTATGCGAAAAGGTTATAACCGTAAATGGTGCGCAATTAACAGAGGTAAAAACACTTGCAGAGGAGAAAGGCTTGTACCTTTCAGAAGCTATGACTATTTACAATATGCCACTCTATAAAAAATTGACAGAGTGGATTAGCAGCAATGATTTAGGTCCATTAAAAATGATTCAAGCTTCTTTTGGCAGTTTCAAAGAGGAAGATCCTTCGCTTTATTTTTTCAATAAAGACTTAGCGGGGGGAGCTCTGTTTGATATTGGAACGTATGCACTCTCATTTGTACGCCAATTCCTGACAAGTAAACCGACTGAAGTGAAGACAATGGGCAACTTGCATCAATCAGGTGTTGATGAGACATCAGCAATCATTATGCGTAATGCTGAAAATGAAATGGCAACTGTCTCGCTCACTTTCCGTGCCAAAATGCCTAAACATGGTGTGGTAGCTTTTGAAAAAGGTTTTTTAACTATTACTGATTATCCGCGTGCATCTGAAGCGCGCTTTACAAGTAATGAGGGGCAAGAACAAGTTATTCAAGCGGGAGATTCTAAACAAGCTTTAAACTATGAAATAGCTAATTTTACCCAAATGATTTTAAATAAAGAACAAAACCATACACTTGAAAAAACGGTTGATGTATTAGAAATTATGGATGAAGTACGCAAAGAATGGGGATTAACCTATCCATTTGAATAAAGGAATAACGGTATCTTATCTTTAATTATAAATAAGAAGTGGCTGAGACATTTGTCTCAGCCACTTCTTATTTATAATTATTTTCCTAATTCTTTTTTCATTCTTTCCAATTCATCTTCAACTGCAGCTGAAGTTTGGTTTGCATACTTTTCTTCTAGCGCTTTAGCGGAATCCATTGGTTCAGAATTAAGTTCAGACATAGCGTTTGCTTCGTCTAGTAAACGATTGGCTTTGTCTTCCATTCGACTGAATGACCCCATCGCACTTTCAGATTTGGTTACATTGTCTGAAACATCATTTAAAGTTTCTTGCGCTTTCGCAACAGAAAGTTTGCCTTTAATCATAGCACGACGTTGGCGTAATGTTTCAATATCCTTTGCTAACTTATCGTGCATTTGACGCATTTTAACAGCATTTTCATGAGCAGCCGCATAACTCGTTGCTAAGCCAGCACCGACACTTTCAAGTTCTTGTTTTTTAGAAAGGAAAATACGCGCATCATCTTCGTTATTAGCTTCCAAAGCTTTTTTAGCGAGTTGGTTATATTTGTTTACTTCTGCTTCGTTTTGGTCAATCTCGCGTTTTGCACGAGTTTCCTCAGCCATGATACCAGCTGTACTTTGTTTTACTTCCGCCAAGTCTTCCATCATATCCCGAAGATATTGATCAATCATTTTTTCTGGTTCTTCCATTCGGTCAATGATTGCATTGACATTTGCACTGATAATATCTGAAAAGCGTCCTAAAATTGCCATTATTTATTTCCCCCTTGAGTTTTTTTATTATTTTTTATCATCGTCTGAATATTTTTTTGCTAGTTCATCTGCTAAAGAGTCTGTACCAAAGGTATCGATTGGTTTGTTAAGCATTTCTTCTGTTTGTTTGGCTTTAATCGCTTCTTGTTCTTTACGTTTACGCCACCAGATGAAAAGAACAATCACAATACCGCCAACCCCAAATATGATGAGGACCGGAATCCAAGGTGAAGTAGTTACTTCCATCATACGGTCAGCTGCTTCCTCAAAGGAACGACTGAAAAACTGTTCGTCTGTCAAGCTGCTATCATAGTAGTTGCGATCGATATAATCGAGCAAAATACTGCCAGCTTCTGAATCAATGACTTGTTTAGCTTGGGTGCCAGTTACGTAATGTGAGATATATTGGTTTGGAATCCCTTCATAAAAAACTAGTAACAAATGTGCTTCATCTGTAAAGAGCTCATCATAGAGGTCATTTGCAAAAGCTTCAACTTGTTCATAACTTGCATTTGAAGAGCCATTAATGGAGTCTGTAATGTATAAGTGTGGTTGAACGCCCGTTTTTTTATAGAAATAACGAAGACCACTGTTTAGCTGGCTATCGTTCGTAATCCATTTGGGACTCGCATCATCTGTGAAATAATCTGTTTCATTAACAGAACCAGCCGGTAAAGGCTGACGCTCAATCGTTGATGGCGCAATAGATGAGCTACTGTTTGATCCGCTATTTCCAATCGAACTGATAAAAACAAAAGCTAATATCAAAATAAAACCGATTAGAACGAGAGAACCACAACCAGAAGAACCACCGGGTGAATTATTGGGACCACCACCATAGCGGCGTCTTCTACCAGAGTTATTGATAAATATAGGCCCTGTACGTATGGGGCGTCCACCGTAGCCACCACCGAATATTCCGCCACCGCTTCCACCACGGCCGCCACTTGAACCACCGCCGAATGAGCCACCACCGCGACCTCCTAGACTGCTGCGACCGCCACTGCCACGGGCACCACCGAAGGAGCCACCTCCTCCGCGCATACCGCCGCCGCCAAATGAGCCACCGCCACCTCCTCCGCGGCCTCCACCTCGTGCCATAAACATCCCTCTTTTCTTTTACCGATCGATGCAATCGTTTTTATACCTTAAATATATCACATGCGGTAGACGGTAGCAATCTTGATGCTACCAAACTGAAGCCGTTTTCTATTTAAATCCATTCGCATATTCGAATAGATTTTTCCTACTATAAAGAGTCATTTGGTGTAAACTAGAAGAGACAAGTAAAGAAGGATGTGACCAAATGAAACCACAAATACTGCAACTCATGCCAAACACCTCGGATGAAAAAAGGTGGGTAGCCGAAATTACTGGTGAGGACCCAACCTTTAAATTAAAACGGGATTTTCAACCGGACGATCCAGAAGGCGTTTGGGAAATTTATGATGGATGGTACCAAATTCATGGACAAGCTCAAGGAGTCTCACCATTCAATAAGGAATATGTGCATGTAAAAGATGGGCGAATGACACGTCATCTGCATTTTCGAGTTGTTCTGGCACATTTAGAAGAAATTAAAGCTGCAGAACCTATTCGGATGGAACGGATGCGCAAACAAATCTATAAAATTTTAAATGAAATAAAACAAGCAGCGCCTTATGAACCGGTTGAAGAGGCTATGGAACGTCAAAAAGAAGAGTGTGATTTAACGGATGAACCCGATCAATTGTTAGGTGCAATTGCTGTGCTTAAAACACGCAAAACCAGTATCATTAAAGATTATCAAAAAACCTTTGAGAATTATCAGGAATGGGAATGAAAAAAGCCTTGTAATGTCCGCTCTAACGGCATTACAAGGCTTTGATTAAGTATGAGCCGTACAGGATTTGAACCTGTGACCTCTTCCCTGTCAAGGAAGCATTCTCCCGCTGAACTAACGGCTCAAAATGAGGAAGTAACAGTACTAGTATACCGTTAGAAACGCAGATTTGTCAACTTTAAATTAAGACATTGCCATCAATCAGAATAAGGATATAATAGATAGAGTTAAGGAATTTCGAGGAGGTAAATAATGAATAAAATAGGTTTTGATTCTAAAAAATATGTCGAAGAGCAGAGTCGCTATATTGCAGAGCGCGTTAGCCACTATGATAAATTATATTTGGAATTTGGTGGAAAAATCATTGGTGACAAACACGCAAAACGTGTCCTCCCCGGGTTTGATGAAGATGCTAAAATTAAAATCTTACAACGCTTATCCGACAAAGCAGAAATCGTTATCTGTGTCTATGCAGGTGATATTGAACGGAATAAAATTCGTGGGGATTACGGAATTACTTATGATATGGAAGTTTTCCGTTTAATCGATGAATTTAGAAGTTTAGGACTTTCGGTTAATAGTGTGGTTATTACGCGCTACCATGGTCAACCGAATACCAAATTATTTATAAATAAATTGGAAAAGCGCGATATGAAAGTCTATACTCATAAAAGTATTGAAGGGTATCCCTCAAATGTTGACATGATTGTTAGTAAAGAAGGATTTGGCTCTAACCCCTATATTGAAACAACCAAACCGATTGTAGTGATGACTGCGCCAGGTGGGGGAAGCGGCAAATTGGCAACTTGTTTAAATCAACTTTACCATGAAAATCAACAAGGCCGCTCTGCAGGCTATTCCAAGTTCGAAACCTTTCCTGTTTGGAATATCAGTCTGAAACATCCGTTGAATATGGCTTATGAAGCAGCAACGGTTGATCTAAAAGATATGAACATGATTGATAATTTTCACTTTGAGGCTTACAAAGAAGTAGCGGTTAATTATAACCGTGATATTGAAATCTTTCCGGTCATCAAAAGAATTATCGAAAGAATCACCAAAAAAGAATCCATTTATCAATCGCCAACGGATATGGGTGTAAACCGAGTAGGCTTTGGTATTGTAGATGATGAAGTGGTACGTGAAGCATCAAACCAAGAAATCATTCGGAGAAGTTTTACTGTTCAATGTGACTATAAAAAAGGTTTGTTAGGGAAAGATATTGTTTCAAGCATGCAAATTTTGCTAGATCAAGCCAATTTAAAACAAACGGATCGCCCAGCAGTACAACCGGCTAGAGACTATGCCAAACGCTGTCGGAAACGTTCAGAAACAAACGAGACACCTGCCGTCATTGCTTTTGAACTAAAAAATGGTCAAATCGTAACAGGACGTACTTCTAACTTAATGGATTCTTCTTCTGCGGCTATTTTAAATTCGATTAAACAACTAGCCAATGTTGCAGATGAAATCCCTCTACTTTCTTTAGCTATTCTTGAAACCATTCAAAAGACAAAATCTGATGTGTTGCGAAATCGCCGCCCCGTACTCAATGCCAATGAAATTCTAATCGCTCTTGCCATTAGTGCAGTTACCAACCCAACCGCCCAAATGTGCTACAATAAACTCTATGAGTTAGAAGGCGTTCAAGCCCATTCAACTGTTATGCTGAAAAAAGATGACGAACAAATTTTACGCAATCTAGGGATCGATATTACAAGTGACCCGGAATACCCATCAGAGAATCTTTATTATATTTAAACGGCAAATCGGAGAGGTCCTAAACAGACGCTTCGATTTCTGCTATAATACCAATGGTGTATCACATTAGAAGAGGTGGAAAAAATGCCCTTATCATTTGAAGAGAAAAAGAGAATTTTTGACAGTTATGAAGAATTAGAAGCCGTTCCAGTGTCTCTAAACCGATTAAATTATCATTTTAAAGAAAGTGCGGTTGCCAAAACCACGGTTGTCCGATTTTTGCATCCAAACGGAAATGCGTTAATTTATGCTGGCTATTTACCAAAGGAAGAGACACAAAAAGGATATGTATCCGTACTTGATGAAGATGAAGAAGAAATTCGCGAGTGGGTTGAAAAGGCGATTGCTCACCTCAAAAAGACTGAAGATGGCTATGAAGATGGTTACTTTGAAGACTGGGTGCATATAAATGGTGATCGCTTGCAACTCACTTATGAAAATCCTGTATGGACTATTTTATTACCAGATGGTCAAGTAGAGGCTGTCTTTAAAACGAAAGAAGCGTGTGAAGGTTATTTACGCGATGAAGGTTTTGAGAAAGGATAAAAAATGGCTAGATCACGAAAAAAGAAAGATGAATTAGATATAAAATTGAAAGTGATTACAGCCATCTTAACTGTTTCCGCAACCTTTTTTGTACTTTTAACGCAACCAATTCCGGTTATAGAAGAGTTTGTTGAATCAATTTTTATGACCGAATCCATCCCAGAATCAGAGTTAACTTATCTGGAGTATGATGGCGTCAATCAAGTGATTGAAATTAATAATAATGTTCCTGAATTCACGCCTGATGAATTATCTCTCGAAGATGGAAGTTGGCAATCGTTCAGTGAAATTGATCGCTTTAATCGGGTCGGTCCGGCTCATGCGATGTTAAGTACGGATTTATATCCCACGACTGAGCGCGAGAGTTTATATATTGACCCATCTGGTTGGAACCAAAGGGAACTCGAAAATGGTCAATGGCTATATAATCGGAGTCATCTGATTGGTTTTCAACTGACGGGTGAAAATAATAATATTCGTAATTTAATGACGGGTACAAGGAGTTTAAATAACCCACACATGTTACGTTTTGAAAACGATATTGCTTATTACTTAGAGCAAACTGGCCACCACGTACGCTATAAGGTCCAACCTGTTTTTCGCGATGAAGAATTAGTAGCACGAGGGGTCCATATGATGGCACAATCAGTAGAAGATGATGGCTTATACTTCAATGTTTATATTTTCAATATTCAAGATGGTTATGAAATTAATTATCAAGATGGGAGCAGTACCAAACAATAAAAGGAGGAAACAAGATGAAAAAATACATTCTTCCGCAAACAAAATTGGGGAAAATATCCGTTTGGGGAATAATCTATTTTCTAATAAGTTGGGGGCTCGTTGCTTATTTAGAACCACGGTTTGGTAGTGGCAATCAATTGACCCATTCGACTATGGATTGGATTCTTTTTCTTTTTGCGTTAACAGGGATGCTAGCTGCTTTTGTGAGTGTTGTAGGTAACTTAATTGCTATTGTTTGGCGAGAAGATCGCACGCTTGTAGGGATTACTGCTTTTATTATTACCGTACCTATTGCAATTTTACTAATCAGTTTTTTAATTAGCGTTATTATTTTATAAATTGAAGGGAAGAAGGGAGCGGTTCAAATCCCATTCTTTCCTTATTTTTAAATTGACAAAGCGAACGTGTGTTCCTATAATGAAATAAATAGATGAAAAGGAAGTGTTCAAATGGATATTCGTCAAGAGATTATGGCTTATCAACCTTATAATGAACAAGAAAGAACTGATAAAGCTCGTATGTTAGAGTATATTGATACTTACCAAGATTTATTGACACGTGAAAATAAATTAGCGCATTTTACAGCCTCGGCATGGATTGTCAATCAAAATTTAAAAAAAGTAGTTATGGCGTATCATAATATTTATGACTCTTGGGCATGGGTAGGTGGGCATGTAGACGGGGACGCCAATTTTCTTCGCGTTGCTTTAAAAGAAGCAAATGAAGAGACTGGTTTAGAGAGTTTAAAAGCACTGCGTGAAGAGATTTATGCACTAGAAATTCTAGATGTACCGGCGCATGAAAAAAGAGGCGAAAAAATTGCAGAGCACTTGCATCTTAATGTTACCTATTTACTACAAGCAGACGAAAGAGAATCTCTAGTTATAAAATCAGATGAAAATAGTGCCTTAGACTGGGTGGAACGAGACCAAGCAGTTGTATTGTCTACTGAACCGTTCATGAAAACCATTTACCAAAAGTTGAATGATAAGTTAGAGATGTTATCTTAATCAAAAAAACAGACAATCTATTCGATTGTCCGTTTTTCTTCATCAATATCAATGATATTTTCGATATTTTGTACCCATTCTAAAGTTCCCATATAAGTGCCATCGTCATCGCGAACAGCTGCATAACTAACCATAATATAAGTTCCTTTCATACGGAACCACAATTGTTCAATCTCTTTTTTACCTGCTTTAAAGTCGGCAATTAATTGGCGTACAATAGGCTGGCTTTTAGGTGGATGGCAATTATAGACTTCACGACCAATAGCATTTTGCGTCCGGGGGAGAAGTTTTTCTCCGGGGCCATTATTAAAATATTTAACAATATCATTGGCATCTACAAACGTTAATTCTAACGGTTGTAAATCTAAAATCTTTTGTAATTCTTTGTGTGTTAGATACCCCGTATCTAAAGAGATAGTATCATCGTCCAAAGCATCAGAAGATTCAAAGGATGCCCGTTGAGGCGTCCATTTTACTTCTGGTTTAATGATGCAATACCCAATTTCATCTGACTCTTCGGCAATAGAAATCCAGTCGTCTTCATTAAAGAAAGGAGAAATCATCGGTAACATAATTTCTTCTTCCTTCACAATCATTTCTTCAATTTCATATTTAACCGTTTCAAAGTTTAACCCTTCCAACTTATCATCAGAGATGGCTTGACGAAAATCGCGAATTAAATCGCGAATTTGATCATCTACTCCCCACATAACTTTCGGTGGCGCCAACAAACCATAACGCTCCATGATTGGGAAATAAGAATGTTCTTTGCGAGCATAATGGTTATCAATTTCCCAGAGGATATCTAGCTGTCTCAATAGCCCCTTTTTCAATTCCGCATCCGGATCAGGCAAGTAAACGGCTAAGAGCTTATCAATGCGGTCCAGCGCACTTTCAATCGCTAAATTTTCTTCTTTCAAAACGCGAATAGGGTGTCCAGGTTTATCGACTTCTTCACTATTTTCGTAAACAGCTTCAATGGAGCCATTAAAAAGGGAAGCGTGAACGTTACACAGACGCATAATTTCTTCTGCTTCAATACCTTGTGACATTAATCGCCGTTCCATTACGGAAATTTCAAAAGCACTCACATTGTTAAAATGCTGTTTAAATTCTTTTTTGATTACCTCTTCGTCTTCATTCGCATGTAGACGTGTAATTAAATCTTTTAACACCGCTTGTCTTTCTTCGAATTCCTTGGAACGTTTGTTTTTTAATTCTTCTATCATAAATGTTTCTCCTTCACTTGGAAACCGTTATTTTGCATCGTTGTAACAATGGTTTCATAGGAGATACCAAATTGTTTAGCCGCCTTGCCGAGTGTCATCATCCTTCCAGCAGTCTGTAACATTTTATCATCCCGGAGCGGACTAAAGCCCAGTCCGACAATCACTTCACGAACCTCTGGATGTTTGCTGACAGTATCATAAACCGTATCATTCAAACTGATTTCTTTCATTTTTTCACCTCGGTTAAATCTTATCAGAGCTCCGCATTAATTCAAGGCGCTCGAGTAATTCTTCGTCAGAAAGTTTTTCTAGTTGTTCATAATAAGCACTGACAGAACCTTGGTAGGTTCGTGTCCGGTCAATGGCTACGACTTCATCAACCTCTTGGTCTAATTTTTGAGCCATTTGCTCTGGCACAACAGGGATTGCAACTACAATCTTACTTGGATTTTGCTTCTTAACATCGTCAATAGCAGCTAACATGGTAAAACCTGTTGCAATGCCATCGTCAACAATAATAGCAGTTTTACCAGTTGCAAAATGTTTGATGTCTCCAAATTTGTAGCGTCTATACTTAATTTCATTCTTTAATTTTGCTTCTTCATTTTCCAACCACTCATCTTCTACTTTAGCAATCTCTGAGTCATTATAAATGGACATACCATTTTCCGATATCGCGCCAATGGCATAAACGGGATTATAAGGATGTTTTATTTTTTTTGTAAAAATTAATTCTAATGGTGCGTCTAATACTTTGGAGACTTCAATACCTATGGGAACACCACCATGAGATAAGGAAAAAACAACGACCTCTTGATTTTTGTATGCCTGTAACTTTTCGGCTAGCTGTTTGCCAGCATCTGTACGGTTTAAGAACATAATGAAGCTCCTTTCTTATTATCAATAAAACGTTTTTTTTATACCTTAATGATAACATTAATTTAGTTATAATCCCATTGTAAAAAAAGTAGACAGTCTGGATATGTGTATCAGTTTGCTAACTCCTTAAAAAATCAAAGCTATAATAAGGTAAAGAAAGAATAGATATGATAAAATGAGTAAGGATACTAGAACAGTTTATTTTATTAAATAACAGTAAATGAAAGGAGGCGGAACCGTGCACTTGATTGATAAAGAAGCAGGTATAACAGCTATGGAAGAACGCTTACGGGGAATGGAATATAATATTAAAGGAAATATGGCCTTGAGTAGTTTACCTGCCTTACGGGAAGCATTTCAAGCCTATCCCGATCACCCACAAGTTAATTATTTATTGGGTTTAAGTTACTTCAAACGGCATGACTACCAAAAAGCAATGGCGTTTTCTCAAAAAGCGGTTGATCTTAAGCCTACGCAAGATAATTACTTAGTATTATTAGCACAACTTTATAACCATTTAAAACTTCCGCAAGATGCAGAACATTTAGCAGCGCGTGCTTATGAAGCTAATTCCTCTAATTGGGAAGCAGCCAAAATCCTTTCTGAAATGGCTTTTGGTCGGAATCAGTTAGATAAATCCCTAGAGTTAATCGAAGGGATTTTGAAGGAACGGCCTAAAACTTACGCCTCTCACCGTTTAAAAACGAAAATATTACTTCAAAAAGAAGCGCCAGTTGAAACTATACTAGCAGCGATTGCTGAGTCAGAAAAATATGGCTACGATGATGATATTGAATACGACCGCGTTTATGCCTATTACATTCATGGTGACTTTGAAGAATGTCGTAAAATGTTTGAGTATTTAAAACAAACGCGCCCATTATCACCCAGTACAGCAAAGGTTGCTTCCTTAATTGCGAGCATGCAACCGAATAAGAATAAACGCGAACAGTCTGGAGACTTTTTTAATTTTGAACCGAGTCAACCTTATAAAAAAACCAAGCCTTCTTTAGAGCATTCATTGGAAGAACTCAATCAGCTAGTTGGTTTAGACGAGGTAAAACGGGAAGTAAATCAAATTGTTAAATTAATGGAGTATGACAAACGTCGTGCTTACATGCTGTCAATTGAAAAAAAAGAAGAGGCTAGCTACCATTTCGCTTTTTCAGGAAATCCCGGAACCGGAAAAACAACAGTTGCGCGAATTTTAGGGGATATTTTTGCAGCTTTAGGTATTTTAGAAACGGGTCAATTAGTTGAAGTAGATCGTTCTGATTTAGTTGGTGGCTACATGGGACAGACAGCTCAAAAAACACGTGAAGCAATCGAATCTGCTAAGGGTGGTGTGCTCTTTATTGATGAGGCCTACTCATTAGCTTCAGGAAAGAGTGACCAGTCTGATTATGGTTCAGAAGCACTCGAAGTCTTGATTAAAGCGATGGAAGATTATCGTAAAGACTTCATTGTTATTTTGGCAGGTTATGACAATGGTATGAAGGAACTATTAAAATCAAATCCTGGGTTATCCAGTCGTATAAATATGCAAATTAATTTTGATGATTTTACAGATTACGAGTTACTAGCTATTGCTAAAAAACAAGCTGAAAATAACCATTATACATTGACAGAAGATGCCGAAAAGGCTTTCTTGGTAAGAATTAACCAAGAAAAAGTTTTGCCACAATTTGCCAATGCTCGCGCAGTTCGAAACATTATGGAAGCGGCCATGCGTGAGCGTGCCTTTCGTTTAAGCGACCAGAGTGTAACGGAAGAGGATTTGGTTATTTTAGAACCATTGGATTTTGGAATTAATCCTGAACAGCTATTCGGAGATGATATTAAAGATTTAATGGGAGAATTACAGGCTTTAGTTGGTTTGGATGATGTAAAAGAGCAAGTAAAATCAATTATTAATTACGTTCGAGCTGAGAAGCGCCGCGAAGAACACGGCTATCAACTCAATGATTTAGCGCTTCACATGGTCTTTACTGGAAAGCCAGGAACAGGGAAAACAACCATTGCCCGTTTAATTAGCCAAATACTTAAATCAATTGGCGTTTTGAAACGGGGACATATGATCGAAGTAACCCGTGATGACTTGGTCGGTCAATATATTGGCCAAACAGGGCCCAAAACGCTTGAGAAAATTAAAGAAGCTTATGGTGGGGTGCTTTTTATTGATGAGGCTTACTCTCTTTATTCTGGCTCACAGAATGATTTCGGGTTTGAAGCAATCAGTACGTTGATAAAGGAAATGGAAGATAACCGCGATAAGTTGGTTGTTATTATGGCTGGTTATCCGGTTGAAATGGAACGGATGCTGAGTATGAACGCTGGAATACGAAGTCGTATTGCCTATACAATAGATTTTCCAGATTACAGCAGCGATGAGCTACTCGAAATTTTCGTGATGGCTGCGCATCAGCAAGGTTTTATCGTGACAGAAGAGACGAAAGAAAAAGTACAACAAGTTTTTGCAGATGGCTTTAGCAAACGAGATCAACATTTCGGGAACGCACGTGCTGCCCGTAGTCTCTTTGAAAAAGCAAAACTTCAGCAAAGTAATCGTCTTGCGCTTGATGAAGAAGCAGATCTATTTACACTCTTGCCACAAGATATCAAAGAAACATTCTAAAAAGGCAACTTTCCTCCTTTATGAGGAAAAGCTGCCTTTTCTATTTAGTAAGTGCATCCAAAATCGCGTCATTCTATGATTATGGTATAGTATGACAGAATCTAAGAGAACGAAAGGGATTGACTATTATTATGCAAAAAAGTGTCGTATTAGCTGAGAAACCATCAGTTGCACGCGATATTGCGCGTGTTTTAAAATGCAATAAAAAAGGGCAAGGCTATCTGGAAGGCGATCGTTATATTGTGACATGGGCGCTCGGCCACTTGGTTACTTTAGCCGAACCAGAACACTACGATAAAAAATATAAAACTTGGAATTTAAATGATTTACCTATGTTACCCCAAGATTTAAAACTAACAGTTATTAAACAAACCAGTAAGCAGTACAATGCGGTCAAGCAACAACTTAATCGTAAAGATGTTAATGAAATTATTATTGCAACCGATGCAGGACGCGAAGGAGAACTTGTTGCGCGTTGGACGATTGAAAAAGCCAATGTCCATAAGCCTATCAAACGTTTGTGGATATCATCTGTAACAGATAAAGCCATTAAGGATGGTTTTAATAACCTAAAACCTGGTAAAAATTATGAAAATTTATACCAGTCAGCAGTTGCTAGGTCCGAAGCCGATTGGTATATCGGTTTGAATGCAACGCGTGCGTTAACAACGAAACATAACGCACAACTTAACTGTGGACGTGTTCAAACGCCAGTGGTAGCAATTATCCAACAGCGCGAAGAAGAAATCAAGAAGTTCCAACCAAAAAACTATTATGGTTTGGAGGCGCAAACTGATCAAGGCTTGAAATTAATTTGGCGCGATAAAAATAATAATACGCGCTCATTTGATCGAGATGACATTCAAATGATACAAAAAAAAATAGGGAATCAAGCTGCAACAATTGAGTCACTTACTAGTAAGCGTAAAAAAACGCCTGCACCGGGACTCTATGATTTAACTGAGCTACAAAGGGATGCGAACCGTTTCTTTGGTTACTCAGCTAAGGAAACCTTGAATCTCATGCAGACGCTTTATGAACGTCATAAACTTTTGACCTATCCACGGACAGATTCTCGCTTTTTATCTCAAGATATTGTAGCAACGATTCCGGATCGACTCAAAGCAATTGCTATTCCTGCTTACCGTCCGTTAGCTAATAAGCTAGTAAATCAACCAATTAAAACCAATAAGTCTTTTGTAGACGACAGTAAAGTTTCGGACCATCATGCGATTATTCCTACCGAAGAAAGGGTTCCGATCCAAAATCTGAGTGACCGAGAGCGGAAAATCTATGATTTGGTTGTCAAACGTTTCTTAGTTGCTCTATCTCCAAGTGAAATATGGGAAGAAGTTACATTGGAAACGAGCCTAGCAGGTGAAAGCTTTGTTGCAAAAGGAAAAACCATTATTGAAGCAGGCTGGCGTGATGTTTACAACCAAGACGAAGAAGATAATGAATCTGATGGAGATGTAAAAAACCAGTTATTGCCACAGCTTCATAAAGGTGAAAAATTATCCATTCGTGTATTAAATGAAACCAGTGGGCAAACCAAACCACCTGCTTATTTTACAGAAGCGACTTTATTAACAGCTATGGAAAATCCTGCTAAATATATGGCTTCTTCAGATAAAAAGTTAGCTCAAACCTTAAGAGAAACAGGTGGACTGGGTACTGTTGCAACGCGCGCCGATATTATTGATAAACTATTTAGCTCATTTATGATTGAAAAACGCGGAAATAGTATTCATACTACTGGCAAAGGACGTCAACTCTTAGAACTCGTTCCTTCTGAATTAAAATCACCAGAATTAACAGGAGATTGGGAATTACGCCTTGAAAAAATTGCCAAAGGTCAACTGGACAAAGATACCTTTATTCAAGAAATGAAAACTTATACTAAAAAAATTGTCTCTGAAATAAAACAGAGTGATGCCAAATTTAAGCATGATAATCTGACCAGTAAACCTTGTCCCGATTGTGGAAAGCCAATGTTGGAAGTAACCGGTAAAAAAGGCAAAATGCTAGTTTGTCAGGATCGAGAATGTGGTCATCGTAAAAATATTTCGCGTCTAACCAATGCACGCTGTCCACAATGTCATAAAAAACTCGAAATGGTGGGTGAAGGGGATGGCCAAATGTTTGTATGTAAAAATTGTGGCTTCCGCGAAAAACTATCTGCTTTTCAACAAAGAAAAAAACAAAGCAGTAAAAAAGCCGATAAACGTGATGTAAGAAAGTTTTTAAACAAGCAAGAAAAAGAAGAACCACTCAATAATGCCCTATTTGATGCTTTAAAAGGACTGAAATTAGACGATTAAAGAAGGAGTTAGCAATAGCCTGACACGCTATTGCTAACTTTTTATTTTATTGAATATAAAGGTTGTTCAGGTAGAATAAAGACATAAGAGTATAATGAAAAGAGGGAATCAAAATGGATGTACATGCCCTGTTAGTTTTAATTATCCCCGTTATATCCGCTATTATTGAATTGATTGGTGTCTTGATTATTATTTATGGAGTTGTGCGGTCGCTGTTTTTCTTTCTCCTTTCCCGTGGAAATCTCATGGCTTCTGATCCGAAATTGGATTTAGCCAAAGCACTGGCATATAGTTTAGAATTTAAATTAGCTGCTGAGATTCTCAAAACAGTTGTAATCCAGACCTTAGATGAATTTGTTATTTTAGCAGCAATCGTTGTGTTGCGTGTGATTCTAACCTTTGTCATCCACTGGGAAATCGAAAATAGTGAAAAAAGTAAGCTGGTTAATCGAATAGATGAAATGAAAAAATAAAAAAGACTAATATCCTCGCTGTAGAAGAAATCTTCATCATTAGAAAGTTAAACATAGGTGCTTATGATGAAAAATAGCGATAATTTATCATAAGTAAGCAAAATATAATCGCTAATGATGAAATAGTCATCATTTTCATCACTAGCATCTTTATTTAATATGTTAGTGATGAATAGGCAAAAAAAAGAAGCTAAAAGCTTCTTTTTTTATTCTTCTTCAATTTCAAATCGTCCAGCAACATTGCCATAATAACGATTATAATGTTTTCTAAACTTATTGAATATATATTCGAACAAGACTTGTGCAACAGCAAAAATAGGAACTCCGAGTATCATACCGACAATACCTAAAAGGTTGCCCATAATCAGTAAGACGATAATGATAGTCAGTGGATGTATTTTCAGCTTTTTACCCATAATATTTGGCTCAATAATATTCCCTTGAACGGCTTGAGCAACCACCCAAACGACAATCATCTTGATAAGCATAGCAGGGGAGGTAAAGGCAGCGACAATAATGGCTGGAATAATCCCAATGGTTGCACCAATAAAAGGAATAACAGCAGTGATGGTTGCAATTACCGCTAGAACGAAGGCATAATCAAGCCCAATAATCAGGTAACCAAAAAATAAAATGACTCCTAAACTCAATGCCACTAGGGCCACCCCGACAACATAAGAACTTAAGACTTCACTGATACGTCGCCCAATGGTTACTAAATCTTTACGAAAGACAGGCGGTGTATACTGCATAATAAAAGGTTTGAATTTCCCGCGGTCAGCCAGCATAAAAAAGAGAATAATTGGAAAAGTAACAACAGCAACGACAACATTCGAAATAGTGGAAAAGACATCAAAAATTTGCTGAGAAGAGCTGGAAATCCAATTCCAAATTTCCCCGGGGGCTTCACTAATACGTGAGTCCAAACTCCCAATCATATCGTTAAAATAAGTTTCAAATTGACTCCCAACAAAAAACTCTTTAAAATTTTGATTTAGTCCCTGAATATATTCAGGGAAATCACTTGCGAAATCAGTAATTTGCTCTGTCAATATTGGGACAACCGATAAAATTCCAGCCGCAATTAAAAGGATAACGCCAAGAAATGCAATGATCGTTCCCCAAATACGACCTATTTTCTTTTTTTCTAGAAAAGATACGAGTGGGTTCAGAATATAAAAGAAGATAATAGCCAGAACAATTGGCGTCACAATAGTTGAGAATATAACGCGTAATGGGTAAAAGATAAAAGCTATTTGCTGGTAAACCATGATTAACAGACCAATTAGAATAAAAGCCGTTAAGGAAAAAAGAAGGTTTTTGCCTCCGAAAAATTGCATGAATTTGGAGCTTTTAAGAAAACTGGTAGACGATTTTTTTTCTTGTTCAACCATATAAACACTCCTTTAGTAATTATTTTCTTTATTCTAGCATATAAAACCACAAACACTCATTTTAATATTAAAATCTGGTATGATAAATAAAAAGGAGTGAAGCGATAAATGAAACCATCGATCTATACACGAACAGGAGATAAAGGCAGAACGCGCATTGGAGGCGGACAAGCTGTTGAGAAAAATGATGCGCGAATAGATGCGTTCGGCGAAGTGGATCATATTAATTCTTGGTGCGGTCTGGTCGAAGCATCTCTCATAAAAGACGGACATTCAGAAGATATTCGCAAAGACTTACGTACCATTCAACAGTTTTTATTTGATTGTACATCAGATTTGTCTATACCCAATGGACATCGGGATTATAAAATTACCGGCGAGCATGTAACTTGGTTAGAAGGGCGCATTGATCATTACGACCCTGAATTACCAGAAATTATGTATTTCATTATTCCTGGAGGTAGTGAGTCGGCAAGTTGGCTCCATGTTTTAAGAACAGAAACACGTAATGTGGAACGTAAAATAGTGACTTTTATGCAAGCTGAACCAGAACAAGTCAATCCATCCGTTTTAAAATTTATAAACCGCTTATCTGATTATTTCTTCGTGGTTGCTCGTCTGATGAACACACGTCAAGGAATAGAAGACGTTCCTTATGAACGCAGTGAAAGAGTGTTTCACGTATCCAAAGAAAAAAGGAAATAATAATAAATCATTAAAATAGAAAAGAGCGAGGACAATTTAATTTGCCTTCGCTCTTTTTTCTATAAAAAAACATCACTTAAGGAGTCAATTAAATCAGAAGCCATCACACTGTAAGAGCTTAATTTTTGAGAGGCGTAATCTCCTGCTAAACCGTGAACGTAGGAGCCCAATTTAGCTGCTTCAAAAGATGGCAACCCTTGTGCAATTAATCCAGCCATAATGCCAGTCAAGACGTCTCCAGAACCAGCAGTTGCCATACCGTTATTCCCAGAGTAATTAAGATAACGCTGTGAATCATGAGCTACCATACTACGTGCATCCTTAATAGCAAAAACTAAATGCGAATCTTTCGTACAAATATCCGTAATTTCTAATAAATCTTCTTGAACAACCGACATAGGTTGATCAGTCAGTCGAGCAAACTCCTTCATGTGCGGGGTTACAATGGAACCGGCGGGTAGCGAATTTGAAAGTTCATTTATCCGTGTATAAGTGTTATTTCGCATCAGTGGGAAGGTATTATAATAATTACTAGCAATATTAATCGCATCAGCGTCCATAACAACTGGAACATCAGCATACAGACTCATTAAACCAAGTAGCTTTTGAGAGTTGTGGGAAGTTCCTAAACCTGGACCTACAACAATAGAAGAAGCTCGCTCAACTGCCTTTTTGATAGCGTTCTTTTCTTCTTTACTATCTAACTCTTCGGGATTATATGTAGTTAAAATTGCTTCAGGCAATTGCGCTTGTAAAATAGTACGGTTAGCATCAACTGTCAAAATTTCTACTAAGCCAGCTCCAGTACGGTAAGCAGCTTTAGCCGAAAAGAAGGCCGCACCACTCATGTTTTCTGAGCCGGCCACTACCAGAACTCTCCCAAAGGAACCTTTATGTGTATATGCATCTCTTTTAGGTAATCGTTTTAAATCTGTTCTGTCATAACGATAAAAATCAGAGTGAATAACTGGCGCAGCATGAGGCGGAAAACCTATGTCAGCAAGAATGAGCTGGCCGCAATACTGACCACCTGGGTAAAGAATCTGGCCTAACTTTTCCTCTCCAAAAGTAATCGTATAGTCTGCTTTCACCGCTATTCCTTTTACCTTGCCATCATCCGCTGAAATACCAGAAGGCATGTCAACGGCGTAAGTCAGACCATGATGTTGGTTCATTCGTTCAATAATTGCATAACTAGCATCAGTGACAGTACCGGTCAATCCAATTCCATATAAAGCATCGACCAAAACAGTATAATGATCAAATTCTACCTCATCTAGGGAAGTCCAGATAACCATATCTAAGTTTTCCAGGATAGTTAATTGCTTTTGTGTTTCGTTTGATAGATGGTTTAATTTACCCGCAAAAAAAACATCTACTTGGTAGCCACGATTTAAGAGAATCCTTGCGATAGCAAGACCGTCTCCACCGTTATTACCTGATCCATTTACGACCAGAATAATATCTTCGCTATCAATTTTTGATTCCATTGTCTTGACCACTTGGTTGGCCGCATTTTCCATTAACACAAGTGAGGGAATCCCGATTGTTTCAATTGCGTACGTATCAATCGCTCTCATCTGTTGACTATCTACTAATTTTTTCATTTCTAGACCCTCCTCATGAAGATTTTACCATCAGTATAGCATCGCAGTGTTTAAAATAAAAATGACCTGTTTAGCACAAAAAAAAACAACGCCCGGGCGCTGTCTAAAAGGAAGGAGTTGCAGCTCCTAGATTATAAATTAAGAAAACCGATTGTGTCTTTCATTACTCATCTAGTATACGCTGAATATCTGTAGACATCTTTGTAATTGCGTAATAATTTAAAGAAAATTTGATTAAAAAACCAAGAGTAATTTCAAATATAAGAGCTTGAAGTCAAAAAAAAGTTATGCTATAGTAATTGCAGCACAAGTCCTTTAAATTGATCCCGTGAGGTCAGGAAGGGTACAAATTTCATATTTGATACCTATAGGTCCTTTTGCTTAGAAAAAGGGCATTTTTTTATGCCCAAAACTAGGAGGAATAAGGTATGGCTGTCAGTCAACGCGCATTATTATTAGAGGTACATGAAAAACCCCCCGTTTTAACAGGTATTTTACTAAGTTTTCAACACATTTTCGCTATGTTTGGAGCGACCATTTTGGTTCCTTTAATTCTAGGGATGCCTGTTTCAGTAGCACTGTTTGCAAGTGGACTAGGAACGTTGATTTATCGCTTCGCGACTAAAGCAAAAGTGCCCGTTTACTTAGGCTCATCATTTGCTTATATTTCAGCAATGGCAGTCGCAATCGAACAAATGGGAGGCGATATTGGCGCCGCCCAAACGGGTATTGTCTTAGTTGGGTTGGTTTATGTAAGTGCAGCAGCACTTGTTAAACTGATAGGAACGAGATGGATTGATACCCTACTACCACCCATTGTAATTGGCCCTATGATTATGGTAATCGGTTTAGGCCTAGCAGGTTCAGCAGTAACAAACGCTGGATTTGTAGCAGGTGGGGACGTCCGGCATATGTTTGTAGCAGTAGCCACCTTCTTAATCACCGCTTTCGTTAACACCAAAGCGAAGGGCTTTTTCAAAATTATTCCCTTTCTAATCGGAATTGTTGGAGGGTATCTGATTGCTTTAGCGATTGGCTTAGTGGATTTTACCCCTGTTCTTCAAGCGCGCTGGTTTGAATTACCAGGTTTTATCCTTCCTTTCCAAACACCATGGTTTAGTTCTTACCGGCCATACTTCGGACCAGAAGCATTAGCAATCGTTCCCGTTGCCTTAGTAACCATTTCGGAACATATTGGCGATCATACCGTTTTAGGAAAAATTTGTGACCGTGAATTTATGAAAGAACCAGGTTTAAATCGAACCTTAATAGGTGATGGCGTTGCAACGGCTGTTTCGGCTCTTATTGGTGGGCCGGCTAATACCACTTATGGTGAAAATACTGGCGTAATCGGTATGACTCGGATTGCTTCTGTTTCGGTTATTCGTAACGCAGCACTCTTTGCAATTGGGTTGAGTTTTCTAGGAAAGTTTACAGCTTTAATTTCAACCATTCCTAGTCCTGTATTAGGGGGAATGGCTATTCTCTTATACGGTGTTATTGCGAGTAACGGTTTAAAGGTTTTAATAGAAGAGCAAGTTGATTTTGGAATGGTTCGCAATCTTATTATAGCGAGTTCCATGCTCGTACTAGGTTTGGGCGGGGCAACGCTAGAATTGCCTCTTCTTACATTATCCGGAACGGCTTTAAGTGCCCTAGCTGGGATTATCTTAAATTTAATTTTACCGAAAGAAGTCTAATTAATGAGAGTCTCCCAAAATCAGACAAAAGAGTCTGGTTTTGGGAGTTTTTTTGGTATAATAGGGTATAGAAAGTAAAGAAGAAAGGATTAGGTGACACTTGCCTAAAAAAATAAGTATCGCAATTGACATGGATGACGTGTTGGCAGGTACGACTGAGAAAATGGTTGATTTTTTTAATCAAATGAACCAAACGACTTATACACCCGATGATTTATTAACCTTAGATTTAGAAGAAGCCTTTAATGAAAAACAACGCGCAGCTTTTATCAGAGAATTAAATCAACCTGGTTTTACACGGGATCTTGCTGTTAAAGAAAATGCGATTGAAGTTGTCGCAGAACTCAACCAACAATATGATGTCTATATTGCAACAGCTGCAATGGAGATACCTGGCTCCTTCCAAGATAAATTTGAATGGCTCCAGGAGCATTTTCCTTTTTTAGACGTCAATCATTATATTTATTGTGGTAATAAAAAAGTAGTCCGTTCAGATTATTTGATTGATGATAATATCAAGCAGTTGCATCAGTTTAGAGGAACCGGTATTTTGTTTACAGCTAAATTCAATCAAAAAATAGACACACCCTTTAAACGCATTGACAACTGGACAAAAGCTTATCAACATTTTATTGATGACTATGAGGAACGATTAGAAGAAGTTCAATATAATCGTCTTCAAACTTATAAGCAGGGTTTAGCTTTGCTTAAATAAATCTTCACACAATATTCAAACTCATTTGTTATAATTAAATAAAAGGAGGGTTTCAGATGCCACTATTCTATGGGGGTAGTTATTTCTTAATTATTATCGGGTTGGTTATTTCGTTTGCTGCTCAAGCTTACGTTAAAAGTACCTTTAATAAATACAGTAAAGTTCTTAGCCGAAAAGGCTATACAGCAACACAAGCCGCCCAATATATATTAGATCGTGCGGGGATTCAAGATGTTCGTCTTGAACGTGTCAGTGGGGATTTGACTGACCATTATGACGCACGTGCCAAAGTTTTACGTCTTTCTGATACCACCGCAAACTCAACGTCCGTTGCTGCAATTGGTGTTGCGGCACATGAGGTAGGGCATGCTATTCAAGACCAAGTAGGCTATGTACCGCTTCGTTTACGTCATGCACTTGTTCCAGCTACTAATTTTGGGCAATCCATATCGATGCCGATGATTTTAATTGGGGTTGTTCTAGGATCAGGCGGGCAAACACTCATCCAACTTGGTATTCTTTTGTTCTCACTTACCTTTGTTTTTCAAGTGGTTACCTTACCCGTTGAATTTAATGCTTCTTACCGTGCCATTGAAATTCTAGGGAGTGGAAATATTCTTGAAAGAGATGAAGTTCCCAAAGCTAAGAATGTGCTAAATGCAGCAGCTTTGACCTATGTCGCTGCCGCGATTATGAGCTTCCTACAACTATTGCGATTGGTTATGATTTTTGGTAACAGAAGAGACTAATATTTTAAAAAGAAGGTTGAGACGTGTGTCTCAACCTTCTTTTTATGGTAATTTTTACCTTTGATATCCAACTCTTTTGCTCTTTATGTTGTTAATTAGACAGGAAGTAGCTTATAATACATAGAAGAAGTTAAAAGCGATAAAAAAGAAGGGTTGGTATCAATAAGCATGGACACGAAACAAATTGATCGCCGTATTATACGAACAAAACAAGGCATTCAAGAGGCCTTAACAGAATTACTTGAGAAAAAATCAATAAATAAAATATCAGTCAAAGAAATTACAGATATAGCGGGGATTAATCGGGGCACCTTCTACCTTCATTATGTAGATAAATATGATCTAATGGAAAAGAGTATCAATCAACTCATGATTGAAATTAGCGAAACAGGATCCAACATTTTGAATTTAGCCCAACGTAATATCCATTCTGAATTAAGTAGAAAAAAGCTTGTTGATGAATTTACAACGCTATTTAAATACATTCAGAAAAATAGTCTACTGATTAAGAGTTTGACGAATGAGAATAGTAGCTATTCCTTTCATCACAAATTCAATGAGCTCTTGAAAGATCGTCTCATCGCCAAACTAGGACCCAAACAAAAAGATGTACCAGCGATTTATATTGTTTCTGCTTTTTCTTATTCCATACAAGGGATTATCCGGACGTGGTTAGAATCTGGAATGGAAGACACTGCTGACATGATGGGAGAATATAGCTTTAATATTTTAGAATGCTATCTAAAAGACTGATAGGAGTGAATAAGATGGTGAACAAGAATATTGATTTAAGCCTAGTCGATGAGCTTTTAAATGAAACACAAAAAGAAATCAATAACATGCAGACAGTTAATATTATGCTTGTCGGTAAAACGGGTGTTGGGAAAAGTACACTTGTAAATAATATATTTCGTGAGAAACTGGCTTCCACGGGTATTGGCAAACCGGTAACCAAACACTTGAGACTTATATCTAAAGAAGGAGTTCCTATTGTACTGTATGATACACGCGGGTTAGAATTGAGTGGAACCATCCAAACGCAAGTACGGAGCGAAATTTTTTCAACTATCAAAACGAGCCTAGAAAAAGGACCTGAAGAAGCGATTCATGTTATTTACTACTGTATCAATGCGAATTCTTCTCGCATTGAAGAGACAGAAATTTCTTTTATAAATGAACTTGCACAATATTTACCGGTAATTATTGTGTTAACCCAAGCCATCGGTCAACCGGCGCAAGCGTTTCGTAACTATATTGAAGAGTTAAATTTAGAAATAGCCGCCGTTATGAACATTATGGCAGAACCCTTGGTGATATCGGATGAGTTAACTATTCCACGAAGTGGACTAAAAGAACTAATTTCGCGTACCATTGAAGTGATTCCTAAGGATGTTACCAAAGCTTTTAACAATGCCCAACAAGTAGATATTGAACGTAAAGCGAAAGCAGCTAGGCGTTGGGCAAGGCGCTATATTGCCTCTACGTTCGGGGTAGGTTTTACCCCCATTCCATTTTCTGATGCCACGGTTCTAGTGCCTATGCAGATTAGCATGATGGCCCATATTACCGCTATATTCGGTATCTCTATGGAACGCACGAATATTGCAAGTATTTTGGGAGCAGTTGGTGGAACCGGTGGTGCAACTTATTTGGGCCGCTACATTGTATCGAATTTAATAAAATTTATTCCTGGAGCGGGAACACTAGCTGGCGGGTTAATTAGTGGGGGGACGGCCTCTATCCTAACTACTGCGCTCGCTTTTAGCTATATTGAGGTCTTATCTTTTATCGCAAAAGGTGAAGTAGACGGTGAATATCCTGACTTAAAAAATATTGGCGAATTAATGAAAAAAGAACTACAGTCACGTTTGAAGAATAGCAAAATCGCCCCAGAGTTGCAGACCGAATTAGATCAAATTGACAAAAAAACAAGTTTTCTAGGAAAGGTTCAACAACTTTTCAAAAAGAAAAAATAAAAAACAGACTTTTCTCTCGCAAGGGAAGAAAAGTCTGTTTTCTATTCAGCAGCTTCAAGTTCGGGACGGTCTGGATTTAAGCGGGCAATGCGATGGACGTGGATTGTTTCTTGGCATTGTTTGAGAGTGATAGTATCTATCGCTTTGTTCACAACCATCATTTTTTAAATTCACTGTATCATTCCTTGTCTTTTTTTACTGTACAATAGAAAAGTAGAGGATTCTGGTAGTTAATTATTGCAAAAGAACCTCTATTTTAAAGACTTTCTATTTATGAACGATATGGGTTGAATGTATGATTTATAAATAGATATACTTTATGTGAAGTAATTATCATAACTCTACCAATAAAAAGAATCTTCAATGAATATAAACTGTTACGGCTTTCTAGTTATGGAGTTTTCTTAAGCTTGGAGGGCGAGGATGCAGTAAAGGCAAGTGAAGGATACAAACTAGTAGTTGTCGATGCACAGGTTCTGTCTAAAGAAGAAATTTTGTTCATGCAAGACCGTGGTCAACAGGTTTATACATATTTAAATATTGGTTCGTTAGAAATGTTTCGTCCTTATTTTGAAGAATTCCATCATTTAATTGAAAAGCCCTATCAAGATTGGGAAGATGAATATTGGATAAACGTTTCTAGTAAAGAATGGCAGCGCTTCATTGAAGAAAAATTAGTTATTTCGTTACTGGAAAAAATGTAGATGGATTCTGGATAGATAACGTAGATGTATATAGTCAAATTCCTACTGAGGCAATTTATTTAGGAGTAGAAGCTACTTTAAAAGGAGTAATGACTCATGAAAAACCAGTTATCGTGAATAGTGGGAATGAATTTGTCGAGTTATATGCCCAAAGAAGCAATCAAGTGAATGATATTTTAACAAGTGTGAATCAAGAAACAGTATTTTCAACGATAAATTTTGAGGATCAAACGTTTGGTATTCAAACTGAGGTGGAACAAAATTATTATATAGATTATTTGAATGCGATGGAGGACTTAGATAAAGATGTTTTTTTACTGGAATATACAAAAGATAACCATCTAGAAAAAGAAATTCAAGACTATGCAAAGGAAAGAGGATGGAATGTTTATATCTCTAATTCTATTGAATTAAATGGGAAATAACTACCTATAAATAACAAATAAACGAAGTAGAAAAGAATTGACATCATCTAATACAATTCTTGGCATAATCGCATCAATTACTACGGGTAGAGTAATTCTTATTCTTCTTTTCAATTTATTCTTTTGTGTAGGGTGAGTAAGTTGAGTTGCAATGTCTCCCAGTAGCGTTAGATTTTATAAAATAAATGGATATCAGATTCTTTACTAAACCTATATATAAATATGGTGAAAAGAGTAATAGTCGACCGATGAGTAGATAAAAGACCATCCGTATAAGAGAACGATAATCGGATTTCTTTTTGAGTTAATTTTCGTATAAATATTTTTAATACACTCAATATTCCTATTTCGGAGATACTAATACCTATCAATTTAAAATGAATCGAAGAGCAATGGTTCCTTTTTTATACATATTCATACCCCGAAAAGATTAATATACTATTTATAAAAGGAGTGTAAGGGATGTAACCTCCTTATTTGTTACTTAAAATGGTATCATTCACTTATAAAAAATGGTGGAGGGACGAAAATGAAAACAGCAGTTGTTACCGGGGCAAACACCGGAGTAGGATATGAAACAGCCCTAGGGTTAGCAAAACAAAAGTTTGAAGTGATTATGCTTTGTCGCTCTCAAGAAAAAGGGGAAAAAGCTCAAAAGGAAATTATAAAAAAGAGTGGAAACAAACATGTTTTTCTTGTTTTAGGGGACTTAGCTTCTTTAGAAAGCATAAAAAAAGCAGCAGGGATGATTATCGAGCAGTATCCTATTATTGATGTGTTAGTGAATAATGCTGGAGTATTTGCTTTGAAAAAAGAATATACAGAAGACGGGTTTGAAAAAATGACTGGAGTAAATTACATCGGTCATTTCTATTTGACACAGTTACTTTTACCCAATTTGAAAAAAGCGAAATCTGCCCGAATAGTAGTGGTTTCCTCAAATGGATACAAAATGGCTCGATTTGATCTGTCCAATCTTCAACCGGAAAGTAAATTTTCTATTATAGGGAACTACGGAAGATCGAAAATGATGACTCTCTTGTTTGCTAGGGAATTATCGGATAGACTTTCTGACACAGCCATCACCGTCAATGCGCTTCATCCAGGTGCTGTTGCAACCAGTATGGGCGTATCGAGAAACAGGATTTGGAAAAACCGTCTATAAGTTCTTACGGCCCTTTTTCAAATCACCCGAAGAAGGAGCAGAAACTTCTCTGTATGTAGCAACTAGTAAAGAGGTAGAAGGCGTTTCAGGGCAATATTTTATTGATTGTAAACCAGTAGAAGTCAAGGAAATTGCAAGAAATCAAGAGCTAACAAGAAAGCTATATGAAAAAACAGATGAAATAATCAGACAAAAAGGGTATTAATGTAATAAATAAAAGTTGTTTATCAACTATAGTTTTGTACAGACAAAATCCACTCCGACGATTACGAATTTGTGATGGATCAGATGACCAAGCATTTATCAGGAGCTATCTCTATTTGGGAAGTGCAGTATCGAATTCAAGCGAAGATTCAAATAAAACGGTACTATAAAAACACGAAAACCTCTTTAAGATTTTGAGGTTTTCGTGTTTTTTATTCGCCAGCTTCAAGCCGTTCAATTTCTTCAGCAGGATCAAGTTCGGGACGGTCTGGATTTAGACGGGCAACGCGATGGACGTGGATTGCTTCTAATATTGGTACCATCATAGCAGCAATTAGTCCACCAGCGAAACCATTGTTATATAAATTAACCCCACCGTATAAAAATCCAACATTTGTTACCATAGCTAGGTGTAGGGCGCCTGCTATCATCCCAACGATGGCTCCGTAACGCCCAGTTATGGGAGAGAGCGTTGTTGCAAATAAAATCGCGATTAAAATGGGAGCTGTTCGCGTGTCATGTAAGGTTAAATGAGACATAATTGTTGCACCAATCATCACAGGTGTCGCTGTCAATAAGGTTTTGCCAAAGGCTCCAAACCCCACCACACTCAAAATACCGCCAATAACTGGTCCACTCAAATCACCGCCTAATGCCAACACATAGAGCGTGGAAAAAACACCGAGCATGCCCATGTTCATGAAGGTTGCTCCGATACCTCCTACATCAATAAAATCAGTAGAAAGTTGACCGGTTTGTTCATGTATATCTTTGATACCCTTGAAGTTTTTATTATTAATAAAAAAACCAAATATAAAAATTGCAGTAAAAAAAGTAATTAATAGAAGTGTAAAGGGCCTTGTATGAAGACTGGAGATGAGTAGAGAGTTTTCAACAGTCATTCCAAAACTTCGCATTAAAGAAATAACAAGCGTTCCAAGAAAACCTGAAGTAAAACCAACATTATATAAGCTGAATCCTTTAGTAAAGGTAATCACATGTCTAGAAAGTGGCGGTAAAATAAAGCCCACAATAAAACCGGCAAGATAGCCCATACTCACTCCAATCACGAGTGGAAACCCTTCGTTAAAGCTCAGTTCGCTAACCAAGGGGCCTAGAGCAGTTCCAAATAAAGCTGCCAATAAGGACTTTTCAAGCGGATTACGGGTGACTTTCGCGTAATAAAGACTACCTAGGACGATTGGCATAGAATTGTAAAAGTTTTTACCGAAGAAAGAAAAGCCAATAATCAAAAAAAGCGCTGCAATAACCGGTCCATTTATTTTAGCATTACAAATGCGGACAACCACCAAAGCTTGCAAGGTCATAATTGAAGCATTTATCAAGGTAGCTCCTGGATTTGCCAAAGCCATATAATCGGTCAGTAAATTTGCAGGTGAACGCATAATCAGCCAAAATCCATCCCAAATTTCGAGGGGGGTATTAAAAAAGAAAGCGACAACCGCCATTATAATTGAGATAAGAATAAAGAGTTGATATAAAATTTTTGTCGGAAGTGTCCGTAGATCTGGATAATGATGCACAGGAATTGTTAGCATGACGTGCTCCTTTACTTTGCAGTTTTTTGAAAGGTTATAATTCTAAAAATCCCGATAGTGAGTGGGAGAGCTACCATAATACTTTTTAAAAAGCTTACTGAAATAAAGAGCATCTTCATAACCTACTAATTGTGCTGTATCAGTCACGCTAATGTCAGGATGGTTTTCTATCAGAGATTTTGCTTTTTCTAAACGATATTGAATCAAATAATTAATAGGAGAATCGTCCAGCTGGTCTTTAAAAGCACGTGAAATAGTAGCCGGGCTGGTGTAAAAAGCTTGTGCAATATCACTTAAGGTGATGTCTTCTGAATAATGAGATTCCATATATAATTTAACTTCAGTCACTAATTGTTGTCGGTTATAGTCTTCCTCTGACAAAATAAGAGCTGTATCTTCTTTAGAATCAGAAGTTTTATCTCGTAAAATATAAATCATCAGTTTTAATATCAAGCCCTTTAAAATAACTGCATGCCCTTTTTTTCTTTCGAGACGTTCCGTCATTATTTCTTGGCAAGTTTGGGAAAAAACATCTTGATATTCTGATAAATAAGTGACGGTAGTATTGAGTGGAAAGAAATTCTTCGGGAAACGATCGATTGCAAAATGACGCAGACCTAGATGCAACTGGCGATTCGTCTCTCCTTCAGGAGTAGAAACTTGATGTTTTACACCAGGATTGAGGAGCAATATCGCACCTTTATGAACATGGTGGATGTGACCTTCAATATCATAATAAGACTGGCCATCTAACATAACAGACATCTCAAAAAAGTCATGAGAGTGGCTTTTTCCAATACTCGGTCCTGATGAATAAGCATCAAAAGCATATAAGATTTCCGGATTAAATGTTTTTGAGTCAATATGAAGCATCACGATGACCTCCAACGTATCTTCTGTTTACTTAAAAGTATAGCGATTTGATACATGAGATGCAACGCTTGACAGTTATCAGGGCGATAATATTGTCCATAATGTATGAATGGATCCTCCATAGTAAGGACACATAGTTTGAATTACACTGATAATAACATAAATAGAAAGGTGGAAGTGTCTTGGATAGTAGTTTAGGATGGATAAAAAAATATATTCGGCCATACTGGTTTGGTTGGACTTGGGCGAGTATCTTAACGATTATAATTGCTCTTATGAATATTGTGACTCCCTATATCAGCGGTCTTATTGTCGATCAAGTCATCAATAACCAACAACTTGATTGGTTGCTTCCTTTATTAGGATTGTTAATTGGAGCAACTGTCTTCCGGATGGGAATGCGTTACCTTTACCAAATAAAGTTTGAACAAATTAGCCAAGATGTTTTATTTGAAATTCGACAAGACCTCTATACGAAATTACAAGAACTTGATTTTACATTTTTTAATAATACGCGGGTAGGAGATATTATGGCAAGAATGACGGGAGACACAGATGCCATACGGCATGCCGTTGCATGGACTTACTTTAATATCTTAGATAATCTCGTTCTCTTTGTTGCGGCCTTAATCTTTTTAGGCACTATTGAATGGCGTTTGATGTTAATGCTTTTGATTGTCGCACCATTTATTGCTGTATTAACCATTCTCTTGTCAAAAAAAGCTAGTTCTGCTTTTTATCAAATTAGGGAAAGCTTTTCGCGGCTCAATACGATGGTAGAAGAACATATTGGTGGAAACAAAGTAGTTCGAGCGTTTGCGCGCGAAGACTATGAGATTGAAAAGTTTAATGTCCGAAATGAAGATTTTAGACAACGTAATTTAAATTCGGCCAAAATCTCTTCAACTTATCTACCAGCTATTGAAGTGTTTGCAAGTTTAATGTCGGTTATTGCAATTGGAGCTGGCGGCATGTTTGTCATTTCAAATGCTATGTCAATTGGGAATTTTGTTACCTTTAATGGGTTGATATGGATGGTGAACGTTCCTATGCGTAACGTTGGGAACCACGTAAATGACTTACAAAACTTCGATGCAAGTACGCTGAAAATCCGTGAGATGCTAGCGATTGAACCAGAAATACCAGTAGAAGAAAGAATCAGTATTCCAAAATTAAGAGGTGAAATTACCTTTGAGAATGTATCTTTTTCTTTCCCAGATGAACCTGAAGTAGATGTTATTCGCAACATTAACTTCCATCTCGAAGCAGGTCAGACGTTAGGTATCTTAGGGGAAACGGGGTCTGGTAAGTCCACACTCGTCAATTTAATTTCACGTTTCTTTGACCCAACAGAAGGACGGGTGTTAATTGATGGCATTGATATTAAGGAAATGAACGTCATTGAACTACGTCAACAAATTGCAGTAGTGATGCAAGATGTTTTTCTCTTTTCAGATACCATCAAAGAAAATATCTCCTACGGGATACCTAATGCTCCCTTTCAATCTGTTCAAAGGGTAGCCCGTGTAGCAGACGCCAACAAATTTATTGAAAAGATGCCTGAGCAATATGAGACCTATCTAGGCGAACGAGGCAGTGGTCTATCGGGGGGACAAAAACAACGGTTATCCTTAGCAAGAGGATTAATAAAAGAACCATCTATTTTAATTTTGGATGATACCACTTCAGCAGTAGATATGGAAACGGAAGTAAAAATTCAAAAAGGCTTAAAAGAAAATGAGAATCGTAAAACAACGGTTATTATTGCCAATCGTATTTCTTCTGTAAAAAATGCCAATCAAATATTGATACTATCAAAAGGAGAGATTATTGAACGGGGGACGCACACACAATTGTTAGAAAAAGGTGGCGCTTATAGTAAAATTTATGAAGAACAGCTAGGACAAGCAGGGATGGGTGAGGAGAATGGCTGAAAAATCAAAAAAAAATAAAATTGACATTCAAGGTTTTAGACGGATTGGAAGCTATCTGAAACCATACCGATTAAATATAATGAAGTTATTAGGAGTTATCTTATTTTCTAACCTAGTCATGGTTTTAGGACCTTATTTAACGAGCTATGTTATTGACACAGCTATTCCAAATGAAAACCTGAGAGCCATTTTATGGGTTATCGTTCTATTTGCACTTGCAAATTTATTAAATGGGTTAGCTATTCGTTACCGTATTTTTAACATTTCTAAATTAGGTCAAGATGTATTACGTGACATACGCTCAGATTTATTTAATCATTTACAAAAATTGAGCTTTGAGTTTTTTGACACACGTCCACACGGGGAAATACTTGTGCGAGTTGTCAATTATATTAATTCCCTTAGTAATATCCTATCGTCGGGACTCATAACGGTTATTTCCGATATTTTAAGTATCGTTGTAACTTTGACCATTATGATTTCAATTGACCCTATGTTAACTCTGTATAGTATGATTTTGTTACCAGTATTATTTATTGTCACCATGATCATTAAAAATAAACAACGAGTGGCTTATGAAGAATTAAGTGAAAAACAAGCAAATTTGAATACGTACATTCACGAATCGATTGAAGGAATTAAAACAACGCAAACCTTTACACGAGAGGGTATGAACGTGGATATTTTTGCAAATGTTAGCAAACAGCAGAGTCAAGCATGGATGAAAGCTGTACGTGTACAATTTATTTTAGGGCCTATTATAGAGATAATTTCTTCGGTTACAATTTCATTTGTTTATTTTGCCGGAATCCGAGGGCTTGGCGTAGAGGTTTCAACGGGTGTCTTAATTGCATTTGTTGCCTATGTAACCAACTTTTGGAATCCAATTGTTAACGTAGGAAATTTCTATAATTCATTAGTGTCTGGAACGGTTTATTTAGAACGTGTTTTTGAAATGATGGATATTGAGCCACATATTACCGATTCACCACACGCATTTGTAATGCCACCTATCAATGGTGAATTAATTTTTGAAGATGTGAGTTTCGGCTATAAAGAAGATCAACCAATCTTTGAACATTTATCTTTCAAGGTAAAACCAGGCGAAACAATCGCTTTAGTTGGGGCAACTGGAGCGGGTAAATCAACCGTAACCAACCTCATCCCGCGGTTTTACGATGTTGACGAAGGGAAGATTTTAATTGATGGCATCGATATAAGGGATGTTACAGTTGCTTCATTGCGGCAGGAAGTAGGGGTAATGTTACAAGATACCTTTATTTTTTCTGGAACTATTTTCGAGAATATTCGTTATGGGAAATTGGATGCAACGAAAGAAGAAGTTATTTTAGCAGCTAGAATTGTTCTTGCCCATGACTTCATTATGAACTTGAAATCTGGTTATGATACCTACGTTCAAGAGCGTGGAAGTACGCTATCAGCTGGACAAAGGCAACTGATTTCTTTTGCGCGTACCTTATTATCCGATCCAAAAGTTCTAATATTAGATGAGGCAACATCAAGTATTGATACACAAACAGAGTTGGCCTTACAAGAAGGACTGGATCGACTATTGGTAGGGCGAACTGCCATCGTAGTAGCCCATCGGCTTTCAACTATTCGCAATAGCGACCGTATTTTTTATATCGGCGATCATCGAATCTTAGAATCCGGCAGTCATGAGGAATTAATTAAACAGCGTGGATACTATTACGATCTCTATAAAACACAATCCAACTTATTAAGTCAGCTTTAAAAATGAAAACCTCGCTACTCTTTTTATAGGAGTAACGAGGTTTTTATCTTTAAAATAAGTTCTTAATTTTTTCTATATTTTTTATCATAACCGAGGTGGTTCCGTCGGGATTGTTAATGAATTCGACAACATCAGAATCTTGATACAAATCTAATGGGATGCTCAGTTCAATCCCGTTATTTAAGCGCAGTTTTTGCTTAGAAAATTTAGGTCCAGCAAGCGCCATTTCTGCAGGAGCGCGATTGACGTAGCCTAATTCCTGAACTTCTTCAAAGAATTTTTCTTTCTTAGCATAATTCTCTCCAAAGAGTTGTTCCGCAATCACTTGATTATCAATGACACTCTCTTCTTCCATGCTATGGACAATAGCCCGCTTTGTTTCGGCAAGGGCTACAAATTCTTCATCATTAAAAGCTTTACTTGTTTTTTGAACTGCTTTTTTAATAATCGTAATATTTTCCTTCAAACTTGGTTTTGTCGATTCTTCCAAAAACATTTCAGTAAAGTAAAACTTTTTCTCAGCTAGTTCAGTAATCATTTGTTTCTTTTCAATGACATGAAACTGCATAGTTTCCAGGTTCAAAACCATACCTTCTTGGATGGCTTGACGCGCACTAGGAAGAATCGCCCGATTGATAATCAGTTGATTCGTCAAGGTGTCTGTTTCATTAGAAACGTAATGAGTCAAACTATCTGAATAATTTAGTTTAAAGAGACCCAGACAAGGAACGTCATCCATGGTAAAGCGTGTAAATAATAAATCAGCGGGTGGAATCTCTGGATTTAATTTAGTGATTTTAAAAAACTTATCACTAAGTGCCCGCGTCACTCCTACGAAGTCCTCTGTTATATGCTCTAACATGGTTACTATCGTACCGCCTTCAGCAAGTGTTCCCTCTTTCATATTATCAGAATCTTCAACTTTACCAATCATGGCATGGATATAATCAATTGTAAATTTTTCAGTTATATCTAATCCAGCAAACGAATAGATCGGTTCGTTGGTATTTAGATCTAAAATATGTAGAATTGCTTCTTGAATATAAATCATTGTTTCCCTCCATCTTTAAATCACAAGAAGGAGTATCTCATAAAAAAGGGAGCTCGGATAGAGAGAAGTGTTTGGATTGTATAAACAAATCTCAATTCTAATGCGTCGCTAACCAATCAAAAATCGCTTTGGAACGTTCCAGACGCAGGTTTGGCAAACCATTACGAGATAGACCATGATCAGAATCTGGAAAAGTCATTAATTTAGTTTCAACACCGTTTTTTTTCATTGCGACATAGAATTGTTGCGCCTGTTCCAAAGGACAACGCAAATCTTGCTCACTGTGCATAAGGAAAAGAGGCGTTTTAACTTGGGAAGCATAAGCAAGGGGTGACATATTCCAAAGCCCAACCATGTCAGATAAATCACGCTTCAACTGAAATTCTACAAAGAAAGCACCAACGTCACTTGTCCCATAGAAACTAATCCAGTTTGAGATAGAGCGTTGTGAAATTGCTGCTTTGAAACGATTCGTATGGCTAACCACCCAGTTAGTCATAAAACCACCATAACTTCCGCCCATCACATAGATAGCATTTTTATTAATTTCAGGATGCTGTTCAAGTATATAGTCGGTTCCTAACATCAAATCATCAAAATCTTTATTTCCATAATCTCCTAAAATAGAAGCGACAAAGGCTTGACCATAACCGTTTCCACCACGGGGATTAAGCATAATAACGCCATAACCTTCAGCTGCCATAACTTGCATTTCATAAAAGAATGATTCGCCGTAAGCAACTTGCGGTCCACCATGAATATACAGAACTGCCGGATGATTATTTTTTTCTTCTAGAGGGGGTAAATACCAGCCTTGAATATCCCAGTTATCAGCGCCTTTATACCAAAACATCTCCGGTTCAACGAGCGCGTGATGCTTGAAAAAAGGTTTATTAGGCTGATACAAAATATCTAATTGACCTGTATCTAGGTTTAAAAGTGCTAATTCAGATGTTTTTGTTAATGTTGAAAAAGTAACGGCTAACTGATTAGTAGATTTATCTATTTTTCCATCTGTTAGGTGTAGACGTTGGTCAAAGATTAGTTCAGTTTTACCAGTTCGATCTCCCTTATACAATTGAATTTTACCATGTTTCGTTACAGGGAATAAAAATTCTGAATCGTTTAACCATTCAATTTTGACACCGCTCGTATTTTGCTGGAAATCGGCTACCAGAGCATCACTCACTTCTAAATCTAAATTTTCTGTTAAACAGACTAATTGATGGGTTTCCATATCATATCCGTAAACTTGACTCAAGCTAACGAAGGCATAGTCAAAATTATTTCCACTCAATAGTAAATAGTCTTCCGCTTCAGACATCGCTGCAAAAGAAAAATTTCCTTTAGGAATACGCGTTGTTAAAGAGCGTTTTTCTTTAGAACTAATATCGTAGTAATAAACAGTTTCCCCATAATTCCACTCGTCATTTGGATCTAATTGATCGCTTACTAATAAATAGCTTTCGTCGTGTGAAACATAAGCAACACCAATTTCACGCTTTTCTTCTAAGAGAAGCTGTTTAGCAAGGCTCGCAATGTCGACTTTTTTAATTTGATAGGTGAGATTTTGTGGAAAGATACCCAAACCGTCTTGCTTGTAAGTTAATTTGTTTATGATGATTGCATGAGGCTGTTTCGTATCTTCATGAGAATCTTCCTCATTTTTTACAGATGTTTGGTAGTACAAAGACGCACTATTACGGGTCCAAACATAATGGGATACCCCTTCTTTTTCATCGGTAATCGCATAAGCACTCCCACCATCTAAAGGCATGAGCATGATTTGCATTTTTTTATCTTTATTATTATTTCCTAAATATGCTAAATATTTACCATTAGGAGAAATGGTTAAAAGCGATTGGCTTGTTCCAGCGTCCCCCCAACGACGGCGCTCTTTAGTTATTTTATGAATACTATAAATGTGCGAATGATAAGCGTTCTCATCCTTATTAGGTTGCGTTTCAATATAGAAAATAAGGTCATCATGAATGATAGGTTGACCTAAGCTTTTTAAATCAAAAAGATTTGCCATTGTTACTTTTTCTTTTTCCAAAAAAAAACACCTCCAAGTGATTCTTGTCATCATTAAACCAAACGAAAAAATAAAAGTCTATTGTTTTCTAAAAAACTACTTGACCTAAAATGAGTTTATGGTTATAATTTCGATAATTCTTAACATTAAATTCTAATCTAATGTTAATGTTCGGGCAGCTATAAGGAGGAATATAAATGAAACATAAAAAAAGATTGAAATTATATGCTACAAGTTTAGCTGCGCTAACACTGCTGGCCGCATGTGGAACTGACAGCGGTAATGATTCTGCAGATGCGAATTCAAACATGGATTCTGCCACAACCGGGACAAATGGGGATAAAACCTTAGATGTGCAATTTGATGTTGAAGTTGCCTCAATGGATCCACAAATTGGAACAGATGGAGCTTCGTTTGAAGTTATTTCTAGTATCATCGAAGGTCTCTATCAGCTTGATTCTTCTGGTGATCCTGTTTTAGGAATGGCAGAATCAGCCGAGATGAGTGAGGACGGTTTAACCTATACCTTCAAATTAAGAGATGCTTCTTGGACGAATGGAGATCCGGTTACTGCGGATGACTTCGTATATGCTTGGCGCCGGTTAGCAGACCCTGATACAGGTAGTGAGTATGCTTATATCATGGGAATTGCAGGGGTTGAAAATGCCGGAGATGTTATTGATGGTACCGCTGATCCCGATCAATTGGGTGTGACCGCCCTTGACGATAAAACGCTTGAAGTGAAACTATCTAACCCTGTCCCATACTTCGAAAGTTTAATGGCATTTATTTCATTCTTTCCTATGAATCAAGCCTTTATGGAAGAAGTAGGGGATGACTATGGAACTTCAGCAGATACGCTCATTGCTAACGGTGCCTTTAAAGTAGAAGCGTATGAGCCACTTACAACATCCATTAAATTGGTTAAAAATGAAGATTATTACGACGCAGAAAATGTTGCGATTGATGCATTAAATTTCCAAGTTATTAAGGATTCCCAACAAACAATGCTGTCTTACCAAAATGGCGATATTGATGTCGTTGCTTTAGCGGGAGAACAAGTAGATTTATTCAAGGATGATCCTGAATTTGTTAATATTCAAGACGGTTTTGTTTGGTATATTTCTCCTAATACAATGGTAGAAGGTTTGGATAACGCAAATTTGAGGAAAGCAATTGCAACCTCTATTGATAAGGAATCCATTGTTAATACAGCATTAAAGGATGGCTCCAAACCAGCTAATTATATAGTACCGGTTGACTTGGCCAATGGACCAGACGGGGAAGACTTCCGTTCAACAACCGGAACTTACCTGGAATATGATCCGGAAGCAGCGGTTGCTTTGTTTGAAGAAGCAAAAGACGAATTGGCTGCTGAAGAATTTACATTCAGTATGTTGGTAGAAGATACTGAAAGTGCTGTTAACGTTTCTCAAATGTTGAAGTCACAAATTGAAGAAAACCTTGAAGGTGTCACAATTGAAATTGAACAAATGCCTAAGAAAACACGTCTCGATCGTATGAAGAGTAAAGACTATGATCTTGGTCTAACCAGATGGGGACCTGACTATGCTGACCCGATGACTTACTTGGATTTATGGGTAACAGACGGCTCTAATAATGATGGTAGTTGGACAAATGCAGAATATGACGAACTGATTTTCTCTTCTCAAAACGGCGAGTTATCATTAGATAAAGAAGCCCGCTGGGAAGCGTTAAAAGAAGCAGAACAAATCATTCTTGATGATGCCAGTGTATTACCAGTCTACCAAAAAGGTAGTGCCGTAATGATTAAGAGTAACGTTTCTGGAGTTGATTTCCATTCTGTCGGAGTACCACGTGTGTTTAAGAATGCGACAATCGATTAATACGAACTTGTAATAATGAAGAGGGTGCATACATGACAAGGCAACGGTTGGGTTTATCCGACTAGAAGCAGTCACAGCATCCTTTTTCATTTTTAATAAAATAGAAAGGAAGACTCAAATGAAAAAATATATTGCAAAACGTGTTCTTTTATCCATTTTGACTTTGTTTGTGATTATTCTTGTCCTCTTTACACTGATGCAATGGATGCCTGGGTCTCCTTTTAACGATGAAAAGTTATCCATTGAACAACAAATGATTTTAAGGGAGAAGTACGGTTTGAATGATTCCGTTTTTGTACAATTTTTCCGTTACTTAAAAAATATGCTTGTAGGTGACTTTGGAGATTCTTATACTATCTCAAAAAATACGCCAGTATCACTCCTTTTAAAAAACCGCTTGCCTATATCTTTGACTTTAGGAGCAGTTTCGATTGTAATTGGTAGTATTTTAGGATTAATTTTAGGAACTGTGGCAGCTCTAAAACACAATACAATGATTGATACAGCTGCAACTTTCTTTTCCGTTATTGGAGTATCTATTCCTTCTTACGTTTTTGCATTAGGACTTTCTTATTATTTAGGATTCCGACTTGGTTGGTTTCCTATGCTCTACAGTCAAGATCAAGGGGCGGTTGCTTACGTCTTACCTGCTTTAGCTTTGAGTATGACGGTTACAGCAACCATTGCACGTTTTACTCGAACCGAGATGATAGAGGTCATGAATTCCGATTACATGCAACTGGTTGAAAGTAAAGGGGTATCTGGTATGCAGTTAATCCTTAAACATGCGTTACGTAATGCCTCCATTTCAATCATTACCATTCTTGGACCACTGATTGTTAGTTTAATGACTGGTAGCCTCGTAGTTGAAAAAATATTTTCAATTCCAGGAATCGGTCAATTGATGATTCAAGCAATCCAATCAAATGACTATAATGTAATCTTAGCTTTGGCATTTGTATATAGCGCCATGTATGTTGGCATCATGTTAGTAGTGGATATTCTGTACGGTGTCCTTGACCCAAGAATTCGTTTGGTAAAGGAGAATGGAAATGGATAACTCAATAAACAAAACAGCAGAATCATTCAAATTTATTGGTACTACAGGAGTACTAACCATTGAGGAGGATTACTCTGAAGAAGCACGATGGAAACAAATGATTAAACGTGTTGCCCGAAATAAAGGCTCAGTTTTTGGCTTTGTCATGATCATATTTATTTCTTTTATGGCTTTTGCCGGGCCACTTATGTCAGGTTACGAATTTGATCAACAAATATCCGGACATGAGAGTATGGCTCCACGCATCCCACTATTAGAAAAAGTAGGTCTGTTTGACGGCTCTGAGACTTTAAAAACGTCGACTGGAGAACTGGTTGTTAATAAGTATGAAACTCTAGCAGGTGGTGAAGATGTTTATCACTGGTTTGGAACTGATGTGTTGGGGAGAGATTTGTTTACCAGAACGTGGATGGGAACCAGAATATCACTTTATATTGCTTTAGTAGCCGTTATTGCGGATGTATTGATTGGGATGACTTATGGCATGGTTTCGGGCTACTATGGTGGTAGAGTGGATACAATTATGCAGCGAGTTTTGGAAATCATTAATGGTATTCCTAGTCTCGTTGTGGTCACCTTATTAATTATTATTTTAAAACCCGGGTTACTCAGTATCACCTTAGCGATTGCTTTAACGGGTTGGATTGGGATGAGCCGAATTGCTCGTGCCTCCATGCTAAAATTAAAAGAGAGTGAGTATGTTTTGGCAGCTCGTACAATGGGAGCCAAGGACTTTCCAATTATGTACAAGGAAGTATTACCGAACATTTTTTCCCAGCTCCTTATTATGTCAATGTTTTCGATTCCTAACGCAATTTTTACAGAAGCATTTTTAGCCTTTGTTGGGATTGGAATACCTGTGCCAATGGCTTCGCTAGGCTCTTTAATCTCGGAAAACTTTAAGTCATTGACAACACATTTCTATATGATTGTTCCACCAGTACTAGTATTTGCGCTTTTAATGCTAAGTTTTAACTTATTAGCAGATGGCTTACGCGATGCACTTGATCCAACCCTAAAGGAGGTCTAACGATGACACGAGATAAAGTATTAGAAATTAGAGATTTAGCCATTAGTTTTAAAACATCAGGTGGAAAATTGTGTGCAGTTCGTGGTGTTGACTTAGACTTGTATAGAGGTGAAACAGTCGCAATTGTCGGTGAATCCGGGAGTGGAAAATCGGTAACCGTTAAAGCCATTATGGGTATTCTTAGTAAGAATGGAGCTATTGAGAGCGGCCAAATTCATTATTATTATAAGGACAATGACCAAGATACTTGTCAAGATTTACTAGAGCTATCGAAAAAACAAATGCGCCATACTATTAATGGTAAACGCATCGCAATGGTCTTTCAAGATCCCATGACTTCCTTAGACCCGACCATGAGTGTGGGTAACCAGATAATGGAAGGAATGCTGACACATTATCAAACACCAAAAAAAGAAGCGTATGAAAAAGCAGTCCGATTACTGGAACTCGTCGGTATCACGAATCCAGAAGCGCGTATGAATAATTATCCGCATCATTTATCGGGAGGAATGCGCCAGCGAATCGTCATTGCAATTGCTCTTGCCTGTGACCCGGATGTGCTAATTTGTGATGAACCAACGACGGCTCTCGATGTGACGATTCAAGCTAAAATATTAGAGTTGATTCAAGATATTCAAGAGAAAACGGGTATTTCAGTCATCTATATTACCCATGACTTGGGGGTCGTAGCCAAAGTCGCAGATTATGTGAACGTCATGTATGCAGGTAAAATTGTAGAAAAAGGGACAACGGACGATATCTTTTATCGCCCGCAACACCCTTATACATGGGGATTACTGTTAGCTATGCCAGACTTAGATACGAAAACAAGCAAATTGTATTCAATACCAGGCAATCCTCCTAATATGACTAAAGAAATTGTGGGGGACCCCTTTTATCCGCGTAATAATTATGCGCTTGAAATTGATAGACGAGAAGAGCCACCTATGTTCCAGCTAACGCATACACATTCAGCGGCAACTTGGTTACTAAGTGAACACGCTCCGCAGTATGATTTGCCACAAGAGTTAATCGAACGAATTGAACGCATGAGAAAGGAGGAGGCAGCCTATGGCATCAGTAAGTGAACCACTTTTAAGTGTGGAAAATCTTAAACAGCATTTTAAAGTGAATCGTCATTATAGTGTAAAAGCAGTTGATGGAGTCTCCTTTAATATTTATCCAGGCGAAACATACGGACTCGTAGGCGAATCTGGGAGTGGGAAATCAACGATTGGACGCTCTGTCATTCGGTTGCATGAAATTACGGATGGTGAGATTCGTTTTAAAGGATTGGACATTTCAAATAAACTTGATAAACCAACTACAGAAACACTTCGAACAAAGATGCAGATGATTTTTCAAGATCCAATGGCTAGTTTAAATCCACGGAAGAATGTCATGGATATTGTTGCGCATGGCTTGGATATACACGGTAAAGCAGGTAGTAAAAAAGAACGTGCAGACCGAGTGATGGAGATTCTTGAGCGTGTTGGTCTATCGCGGGAATTTGCGGGGCGTTTCCCCAGCCAATTCTCAGGAGGCCAACGCCAACGTCTGGGTATCGCCCGTGCGCTCATTATGAATCCGGAGCTGATTATTGCCGATGAAGCAATTAGTGCACTAGATGTTTCCATTCAAGCACAAATTGTTAACTTGATGAAAGAAATTCAAGAAGAAACAAACGTTGCTTATCTCTTTATTGCGCATGACCTGTCCATGGTCCGCTATATCTCTGATCGGATTGGCGTGCTTCATTTAGGACATATGATTGAGACGGGAACAACAGAAGAGATATTTTCTAACCCGATTCATCCTTATACGAAATCATTGATTTCGGCAATACCCCATCCAAATTCAGCTATTGAGAAAAAGCGAGTCGCTTTAACATACGATTATGAATCGAGCGGGTTGGATTACGAACAGGGTAGCCAACACTTAGTTGAAGGGAGCCATTTTGTACTAGGAACGGCAGTAGAAGTAGCCGAATGGATGAAACAAGATAATCAAGAGGACGTATTGGGCTTATCTTAAGATTAAAAAAGAGTCAGGACATTTTTGTCCTGACTCTTTTCATCATTAGCATTTGTTTTACGCCTTCTAATGATGAAATAAGCACTATTTTCATCATTAGATTCTATTAAAGTAGTTCCAATGATGATTTTTATCGAAAATTCATCATTAGCATTATAAAATACTCTTTTAATGATGAATGAGCACCAAATTATAGGTTAGAGAGATTTGTAAAGAATTTCAATAAGCTATTGATTCCCAATCCTAATGTTACTAGAGTTGCAATCCCACCGAGTATATTTTGTACAATTGTATTTTTATGTTTACCTAGTAATTTTTTGTTGTTTGCAGCAATCATGATTAAAATTGCTATGATAGGCAAGAACAAACCACTAAAAGCAGAAGCAAAGATAATGATTTGCGTTGGACTTGTTCCTAACGCTGCAAATATTGTTCCGAAAATAACAGCGGAACCACCTGCTACACGTGCTTTTGTTCCATTTGCTTACCATTTAAAGAGACGAGCCAAAACCACTTTCAAAATAAGTGGTGTTGCAATAGCTGAAGATAACCCAGCAGCAGCAATCCTAACGTCACCAATCATACGTGCTGAGTTTCCTAAAACAGGTTCCAACATTTGTGAGAAAATTATGGGACTACTTACAACCGTACCAGTTCCATATAAAACAGTTCCACTAGTAATAACAATAGCTGCGGTGATAAGAATACCAATCCCCACATTAAAAACAGTATCAAAACGAGCTGCTGGCAAATGTTCTTCTCCTTGCCATTTTTCAGCAGTAGTAATAGCTTTCATTAACAAGTTAATCCCAATTAAAGTCGTACCAATTAAAGCAACAATATTAACAATAGAACCATCAGGAATTCCTGTTGGAACAAACCCTCTTAATACTTCACCGAAATCTGGTCTAACTAAAAACATGGTAATAACAAAAACAATTCCCATAACACCAACAAAAATCGACATTAATGTTTCAAGTGTTTTGGCAGTTCCTACTACAACTGCATAAAAACTTGCTCCGCCAAGAATGATAGCTGCTGCCCATTGCGGTAAGCTTAAAACATCAGCTAAACCGAGAGAACCCCAATTAAGTTTCCAGCTTCAAATCCAAAAGCCGTTGCAAAGAGAGTAATGACCATTAAACCTTTAATAATTAGGCTTGCAGTTTTATTGTCATTAAAAGTAGAGATAGATGCTTCGGCAATATCACGATTAGAGACAATACCAATTCTTTGTGACATTTCCATTAAAACCAACAAAGAAAAACCAGAGAATAGAATTGCCTAAAGCAATTCGTATTTAAAGTTAACCCCAGCAATTGTTGTGGTTGTAATGGTACCAGGTCCAATAAAAGCACTGGTTACAATTGCTGCAGGCCCTATGTCCTTAAAACGATCAAAAAAGCCTTTTTTATTTCTCGTGTTACTACTCATGTATAATTCCTCCTATTCCTATAATTTTCCAACTATTTATATGTTGGTTTTATTGCCAAAACAATAATGATAACGGATACATTTATAGCGTGAAGCTTCTTATAATAGCTATGCTGTTATCATACTATTTTTGAACGAAAACAGGAAGCTCCATTCATCTAGAAAATAAACAGATCTTTGTACATAGTGCATAAGAGAGGTGAGGATTAAATAATAAACCAATATATTTAGCGCTATCATAGAGGTGACTTGCTTATTCTTTATTTGATTAAAATCTAAAAAATATAGTTGAGGCTATTTAGATAAAAAAGAAGTGTTATATTTATAATTTATATTAACTTAGATTATTTAAATACATCAGAAGGGATATTCGTTAATATTGAATATGATCTATTCTGTGAATATGTTAATATGTTTATATATAACAACCAAAAATAAAGTGAGGTGGATATAAAATGAGCTTAAAAAAAATAAAATGGAGGATATCTTACACATCTTACGATAATAAGATGTTGGATGAATTCTATAAGCCAGCAATTAGACAATCAGAGTCGTATAAACGAATTTCGGGGTATTTTTCTGCCTCATTTTTAGAAAATCTTGCATTAGAAATTGAAGATAGTATAAATATTAATAACTTATACATACAGATACTTTGCTCCCCACTTATGTCCGATGAAGATAAAGAGAATATACGATTGGGATATGGTATGAGGGAGAAAATATCAGAGTTTATTGCTACAGAATTAAAGAAAATTTCTGATGATAGTAAAACGCTCCCATTAATATCCAATTTAATCGCTCGAAAAGCAGTAGATATTAAATTTGTGGTCACGGAAAGAACAGGTATGTTTCATGATAAAAAGGGTATATTTAAGGATAGCGAGGGTAACAGGTTAGCATTTACAGGTTCTAATAATGAAACAAATAACGCAATGTTTAATAATTATGAGTCATTAGTTGTTCTAAATGATTGGGAAAATAAAAAATACGTGGATGAGATAGAAAATGACTTTAATAAAATTTGGAGCGGAGAAAAAGCAGACTTAATACTCTTGGATGTTACTAAAGAACTTATTGAACAAATTGAAAGAATATCTAAAACTAACATGTCGAACTCTGAAGATATATTTTCTACAGTTAATATCTATAAAAAGTATAGTAGTCTCTACAAATATCAGTTGAAAGCTGTAGAAAGTTGGCGCGAAAACAACTATAGAGGGCTTTTAGAAATGGCAACTGGTACTGGTAAAACAATTACAGCGTTAGCATGTTATCAAGAATTAGCGAAAGAAATAAAAAAAATGGTGACTGTGATAGTAGTCCCTCAAATTGAACTCTTATATCAATGGGAGGAAGATATAATTAATAGTGGTTCCAGAGCAATTATTTGTTCTGGAGATAACCCCTCATGGCCAGGAACTTTAAAAAATAGAATAAGAAGACTTTCTAGTATGAGTCATGGGTATATCAACGTAATTGTTACGAGGGATACTTTTATTAGTAATAAATTTATAGAAATAATTAATGTTTCAAAAATTGAAAGATTGATTATTTCCGATGAAGTACATAGCTTTGGCAGTGAAACAACTAGAAGGAAGTTCGAACAACTAGAAGATATATTTAATTACCGCTTAGGAATTAGTGCCACTCCGTTCAGAAAAAATAAAAATGAAAGCAAAGAATTAATTAGTTTTTTTGGAGGAATCGTTTTTTCATACTCTTTAAATGAGGCAATAAAAAGTGGTTTTTTAAATAACTATGAATATTATATAAAGTTATTATACTTTGATAAAGAATCTTTAGAACAATATAGAAATATTTATTATACTAATAAAGAAAAATTATTGAAAAAAAACATAGAAGCAATAAATCAGATAGAAAAAATAACCGCCACAATTGCTAACTCTTCGACATCAAAAATTGATGAACTAGTTTCAAGCTTTTCAAGCAGAGATGATGAATATCAATCAATTGTTTACTGCTCTCCCGGAGGTTACAACAATAATATAAATAAATTCGAAGAAAAACATATTGATATTGTAGCAAAAAAACTAAGCGAAATCGAACGAGTAAAACTGAGAAAGATAAGAAGTCAAGTGAATTCTGATGAACGGAAAAAAATATTGACACAGTTTAAAGAAAGAAAATTAAATGTTCTTGTAGCTATAAAATGCTTAGACCAGGGGATAAACTTACCGGAAGTTACAGATGCATATATATTATCAAGTACTGATTCTCAAACTGAATTTATTCAAAGGCGAGGTCGTATTTTAAGAACTTATCCAGGTAAACCAACGTCAAAAATTTATGATTATGTAATGTTACCTCAAGACTATAATGCTGATACGTTTGAGCCGGATGAAGCGGATGCGTATTTTGTAGCTAGAGAATTAAAAAGAATGAAAGCATATCAAGATGGTGCGGATAATTATAATGAAATTCAGAAAAAAATTGATATTATAGAAGAAGCTTATAGAGATTTATTGGAGGTTAATGAATATGGATTTAATAAATAATGAAGATATAAAGGAAATTTTGAAGTATATTTTGCAGAATGAAAAAAGGATATATAAAGAAAATCCATTTCCAACAGCAAAAGATACTAGTGAGAAGGAAAGGGAATACTATAATAAAGTAGACGAAATCTCAGTTAAAATAGCAATACGAGAGGGAATTGACTATGAAAATTAAAACTTTAAAGCTTAGAAATTTTCGACAATTTATGGAAATGGACTTAGAGTTCTCAGTTTGTCCAACAAAAAATGTTTCAGTTATCATAGCAGAAAACTCCACTGGTAAAACAACTCTCATGCAGTCCATAAAATGGTGTTTATACGGAGACGAAGAAACTGAACTAGACAATAAACTGCATTTATTAAATAAGTATGTCCAAAAAACGAGTAATAAAGAAAAAGAAAAGTTGTCTGTCCAGTTAGTGATAGAAGAAGAAGGTATTGATTACGAGATAACTAGGTTTAGGGAAGTATATAGGAAAAGTAATAAAATATATAATGAAATAATAAGTATAGAATTTAAAGATAGTTCTGGTGAAACAAAAATATTAACTAGTCCACCAGGAGATTCAACTCTTGATGGAAAAAAAATTAACAGAATGATAAATAAAATATTAACTAAAGAAATGTCTCATTACTTTTTATTCGATGGAGAGAGGATAAATGATTTAGGTAACAACAACGCTAAATCCAGATCAGATATTCGAAATGCAATAGGAGCGATAAATGGATTTAATATTCTTGATAATTCTTTGAGAGCTTTGAATAATATGAAAAGATTCTATAAAAGTAATCTATCTGAGGGAACTAATGACAAAAAAATAAAGAAATTGAATCACGACATGATTATTCATGAAGATTTACGAAAAGATTATAAACTAGAAAATAATAAAATTCAAAAAGAGATAAAGGAAAGTGAATCAAAAATTAATAAATTAGACAATGAATTAAGTCTATATGACCAAATTCAAGATTTAACAAAACAAAGAAAAGAATTGGAAGGGAAGATTGAAAAAAACAGTTCAAAGCTCCAAGAAATGGGAAAGAATATATTATTTGATAGTTACAATTACAGGATAAAGATGATGATGGCTCTTTTGAATAAAAAATATAGAAATATCAATTTTAATGAAGAATATGATAAAAAGACAATTTCTAGTATGCAAGCAAGTGCAATTGATGAAATAATTAAAAGAGGAGTATGTATTTGTGGAGAAAAAATAACAGACAGACATAAGGATCATCTTTTAGAACAAAGGAATTATCAACCACCAATATCCAATTCACAATTAGTGAGAATATTTCAAAATAATTTAAAAGATGAAATGGCGGGAATGAATACTGCTTACCAATATTTACAACGAATAAAAAATGATTATATCGAAACGATAGATAATATGGGTATTGAAAAAGAGAGTCTTTTGGAATTGAGTGAGAAGATTGGAAATAACGATTCGATTGGAATCAAACAAAAAAACAATGAGCGTCTAGAATTGAAAAATAGAATCTCAGAATTGAGTAAACGCAAAAATATAGTAGAATATCATATTGAGAATGAAAAAAAAGAATTAAACACCAAGGAAAAATTATATAAGGAATTAATAAATGAAAAAAATAAAAATATCTTTAATAAAATCAAGTATGACCTCATAGATGATAGTATTATGATTTTAGAGGAACGAAATAAAAAGGATCGAATTGCAAGAAAATATCAAATTGAAAAAATAGCAAATAATCATTTTTCAGAGATAATTTATAAAAATAAAAAATTATCGTTAAATGATAATTTTGAGTATAGTGTTACTGAAGCTGACGGATCTCCTGCTTCACCTTCTGAAGGTGAAAGAATTTCAATTAGCATGTCACTAATACTTGCAATTATCGATGCTCATAAAGAGATAATTAAAGAGAAAAATAAAGGACAGGATTATGATTATAGTAATGAAAAGGATTTTGCAATAATACTAGATGCTGCTTTTGCCACGCTAGACAATCAATTTTCAAAAAGAATTTCAGAAAAGTTACCACAGTCTGTGGAACAATTAATTCTTTTTAGTACTGAAAGGCAATATAAAGGACCAGTTGAGGATAGTCTAGAAGAACATATAGGCAAAAAATATAAACTATCTATTCCAAAAACAGAAAGAGAAAACGCTCTAACCAATGAAGAATTAGAAGTGCTTTAAAAAGAATGGAGGAAATTGAATGGCATTAATCTCGAGTGATATTGTACTAAATGGTAAACACGCATCCATAGCAAGAGCCTTAATAGAAAATTCTGTATATCAAAGTGGAGCGGATTTATTTGTTGAAGCAGCGTTAATAGGGATCTATTTTGGAAAGAAATCTGAAATAGATTTAGAGATAAATGATAGACTTGAAGTTTCCAGAACGTATTTTCAAAGAAGAAGCCAACTTGAGAATATTTTATTTATCTTTCTACAACATGAGAAAGTATACCAAGGGAGAGCTTTAACAGCTGCTCAGGTTTTCAATATAGATGATAGTACAGTGGAAACTAAAACCCTCTTAGAAGAAATAAAAGCGCATGCTTTATATGGAATAGAAAAAATAGGCGAAAATTATTCTACACTATTAGAAAAGACAAGTAAAGAATTAGTAATAGATGTCCTACTAGATGAAAATCTAACAGCACCCGAATTATTGTCTGAAAAAGTAGAAGAAGACAAAAAGCTTTTTTTGAAACAAGAAACAGATGAAGAAATAGAGGATATTTTGAATATTTGAAAGGGGTCCAATCATGGAATATTTTGACTTGGATTGGGATGATTTATTAAATGTGGATTCATTAAGTTTAGAGGAAGAAAGAAACACTTCAGCTGCTGAATCGGACTATATTGTAAGAAAAAATAGTGAAAATACTAATGTAGAATACGATGCATCTGTATTAAAAAATAAAAAAGTAATAAATTATGCTATTGATGTAAATAGCCTAATGGGAAATACGATAAAAATAAATAAGTTTGATAAAGATAATTTTGTTAATTTTTTTAATAATGAGAAGTTTATCGAAGTTAACCCTTTGAACAAATTTCCGAAAAATAAAAGCCTGTTTTCCGTATTTTTTTTACTTGATAATATTTCAAAAGAAAATATTAGTGAATCAGTTTTTAACTTTACTTGCGCAAGTAAAGATGGGGAAGATGTAGGTCGGGTTTTGATTGATACGCTTATTTACCTTAATTATTTATCAGTCATTGAAAGTTTTTTTATTCCAACATCTAAATTCTTTACGTTGAGTTTAAAGAAAACAGATGAAAAGGTACTTTCTTTTATTAAAGATTTGAGTAACTATAAAACTATTAAAGAATGTTTGATGATTCAACTATATGGTAATAATTTTGATTCGATTACGAGAGAAATCATTTTTGATAAATTGTCAAATGATCCAAGTGTTTTGCATGAAGAGTTATTAAAAGAACAAACATTTGAATTAACAAAAAATTTGAGATCATGGTATCTAGAACTCAGAAGTACATTAATCTTGTAGAAGCAAAAACAATTTTAAGTAAAAGCCACTTACATCACCAGTAAAATGTAAATGGCTTTATATTTTTATATTCTAAGGTATACTTTTTCTATTAATAAGTAAATACAGAGTATTATAAGATTTAATAAAAGATATCGATTTTAATTTTTTCAATTGTAGTAGATATATATAGGAATTAATTGCTCAAAAGTTGAACTTAAATAGTACTGGAGTGCTAAATTGTTAAAGATTAGTCATTAAATATTATGTCCTAGCCATTACTTTACTTTCTGCTTATTTAATGAGCGTAGAAGGATTGGAACGAACCCAAGTTCGTGATATGATAATTATTGGTATTTAGTATAATTATAAAAATTGCGATAGATAAGGAAGAAAATATAATGAAGACAAAATCCATCCAACCGTTTTTAAAGTGGGCAGGTGGTAAAAGGCAACTTTTACCTTCTATAAGAGAACGAATACCCGAAAGGTCAACAATAAGTAATTACTACGAACCATTTTTAGGAGGAGGAGCAGTTTTTTTAGATTTGAAGCCTAATAGAGCTGTCGTAAATGATTTTAACGAAGATCTAATTAATGCTTATAGAGTAATTAAAACGGATGTTGAGCAACTTATCAAAGACTTAGAAAAACATGAAAATACAGAAGAGTATTATTATAGAATGAGAGCAATTGATAGAAGTGATACGTATAGTGAATGGACTAGTATAGAAAAGGCTTCAAGATTAATTTATTTGAACAAAACAGGGTATAATGGTTTATATCGGGTAAATAGTAAAGGCCACTTTAATACACCATATGGGAGATACAAAAATCCAAATATAGTTAATAAAGAAAATTTATTAGACTTAAATAAATACTTTAATAGCAATAATATCAAATTTTTAACGGGAGACTTCGAAGGAGTTTTACGAAGTGTAGAATCAGGTTCTTTTGTGTACATAGATCCACCCTATGTACCTCTAAATACTACCGTGAGTTTCACAGGATATACCAATTCAAAATTTGGAAAAAATGATCAAATACGTTTAAAAAATGTGTGTGATGAATTGAATGCTCGGAATGTGAAGTTTCTTTTATCGAATTCAAAAGTAGACTTCATTGAAGATTTATACAAGGATTATAATGTTGAAATTATAGCAGCGAGAAGGAGTATTAATTCAGTTGGGAGTAAAAGAGGAAAGATAGATGAAGTTTTGATTAGCAATTATACTTTGTGAACAATAAAGTATAATAGGTTTTTTAATAACGATTAAAACTTTAAATAAATTTAATGTAGGAAAATTTACAACACAATGCAACTACATTAATAATTTCTTAATTGCATTTTTCATGAGTCGACCATTTTACCAGCGCTAAGAGACATATAGGAGATTGAGGAACTTATTTTCTACTTTTTGACTTACAAAATAAGGGACGGTCTTGATAGACACACATTAGAAGTACCACCCGACTCCCGAGATAGATGAACTTTCGATTATAAGAATAGGATTTTAAAAAAACTGTGTTTTATCATTTATCTGTATTGAACATAATATTTATGACTTCAATAAAGATCGTTTTCAAATAAGTGTTAATTCACATTTATATTAATGTAATAATACTAAAGATGACATCTATTGTTTATCTAAAAATAACAGAGGTGAGAAGCACTAATGGTCATATAGTATTACTCCATTGACTTATTCAAGAAAAAAATTTTGAAGCCCATTATTCTATAACTATTGTTAAATAACAAAAAAATGTATGAAAAATTACATTAAACATAATGATAAAATAAATTTTCTCTATAATAAATATTAATTGAATTTAAGATCTAAAAAGAACATTATATGGTTCTTTTTTGTTTTGTTATCACGGTAGTTAAAAAAGAAAGAGGCATATTATGAAAAAAGAAATTCATGTCGTAGGAGCGGTTATTGAATCAGAAGGGAAAATTCTTTGTGCGCAAAGGGGTCCTGGCAAAGCTTTAGCTTATTTGTGGGAGTTTCCTGGTGGTAAAATTGAACCAGGCGAAACTGGAAAAGAAGCCCTTGAACGTGAGATTCGAGAAGAACTTTTGTGTGAAATTGTTGTGAAAGAAAAAATAACGACTACAAAATATGAATATAATTTTGCTTTTGTTCATTTAACAACATTCAAATGTATGCTAACAGAAGGGGTGCCTACCCTCACAGAGCACGTTGCTGTCAAATGGGTTCCTGTTGATAAGCTTGAGCTCCTAGAATGGGCACCAGCGGATATTCCGACCATTAACCTTTTGGTCAATAAAAACGATTAATAGAAAGAGGGTCGGTCTATGTATACATTGGTCAATAATACCAGTCAGAAAAATTTATTAGATGAACTGACAGAATCTTTAACAGAGTGCCGGCAGTTCTATTTTAATATCGCTTTTATTAGCTATTCTGGCGTTCAACTATTACTGGATAGTTTTAAAATTGCTACTGAAAAAGGGGTTAAAGGAAAATTTATAACTGGGACCTATTTAAACTTTACTGATCCTAAAGCAGTTAGGAGAGTAAAGGCGTTTGCGGGAGTAGATGTCCGTGTGTTTTTGGCAACCAAAACACAAGGATTCCATCCAAAAGCTTATATATTTGAATATGATTCTTTTTATAAAATTATTATAGGATCTTCAAATTTAACCAATTATGCCTTGAAGAGTAACATCGAATGGAATTTACAAGTCATTGCAAAAAACGATGAATCAAATCAAGAGTTTCTAAACGATCTTAAAGGAAGCTTCCACGATATCTGGGAAAAGAGTCTTGTGACATCAGAAGATTACATGGTGGAGTTTGAACGTCATTATCAGGGAGTACGTTATCAAGATACCATCCATTCATCAGACTTCAACGCACGTCAGCTTTTTACCTACCCGTTGATGCCAAGGTTAACACCAAATGTGATGCAGACGAAGGCAATACAAGAATTAGCCCTATTACGTGAGAATGGCAATGACCGTGCCATAGCGGTAGCTGCAACAGGTACAGGTAAAACCTTTATGGCAGCTTTTGATGTTCAACAAGTTAAGCCAAAAAAGATGCTTTTTCTAGTTCACCGAGAAACGATTCTTGAAAAATCACTTGAATCATTTGCAAAGGTTGTTGCTGTTCCAAAGAATAAAATGGGATTATTAACTGGGAATAAGAAAAGTTACGGTGCTGACTATTTGTTTGCGACCATTCAAACCATGTCTCGTGAGTATGAACAATATGAAAGAGATGAATTTGACTATATTGTAATAGATGAAGCACATCACGCTACTAGTCCAAGTTATCAAAAAGTTATTGATTATTTTAAGCCAGACTTTCTCCTTGGTATGACCGCAACGCCAGAACGGAGTGACGAAGGGAATGTTTTTGATTTGTTCGGTAATAATTTAGCGGTTGATGTACGTTTAAGAGAAGCTTTAAAAGAAGGATTGTTGGTTCCGTTTCACTATTACGGTATAACGGATCAAAGTGATGTTGACCTGAGCGATAACACCCTAAGACCAGATGAAATTGCCGAAAAATTAAATATTTCTAGTCGAGTAGATTTTATTGTAGAAAAAATGCGTTTCTATGGGCACGATGATTCTAAAAGACGTGTATTAGGATTTTGTATCACTAAGAAGCATGCTGCATTTATGGCAGCTGAATTCAATAAACGTGGAATTTTAAGTAGCTATTTAACTGGTGAAGATACCCAAGACGAACGCCAACGCCAAATTCGTCTATTAGAAAGCGAAACTGCTCAGCTTGAAGTTATCTTTACTGTCGATATTTTTAATGAAGGAATTGATATACCGAGCGTTAATACAGTTTTGATGTTGCGGCCAACCGAATCCCCCATTGTATTTACGCAACAAATAGGACGGGGGTTAAGAATAGCTGAACGTAAAGAGTTTTTAACGGTATTAGATTTTATTGGGAACTATAGCAAGTCGTTTTTAATTGCCATTGCCTTATATGGGTCCCGTTCTGTTTCAAAGAAAGAAATTACCCATGCAGTTCGTCGAGACTTTCGAAATATCCCAGGACCGTCCAATATTCGTATGGACAAAATAGCGAAAGAACAAATTCTAAATCAATTAGAGAATGAAAATTTTTATACTTTTAAGTATTTAAAAGAAGATTACCAAACCTTTAAAAATGCCTTGGGTGGAAAGGTGCCTTATCACCTTCAGGACTATTTAACTCTTGAAGGAGCACCGGATCCAATTTTATTCTTTAGTAAATCTGTATCGCAAAATAAATCTAATAATTATATTGAATTTCTAAAGATAGTTGAAAAAACAGATGAAAAGATTCAAGCACTAGTGGCGGATAAAAAGTTCATGGACATATACACAAAACTACTCAGCTATCTTCCTCTAAAGCGTCCACATGAATTTGCAATTTTAGAAATTTGTCTTAGCCAAAAAACTTTTACAAAAGCTGAAGCTTACAGACAAGTTGCTAAATATGTGGATGGCGACCAAAAAAATACAACCAATCATGCCTTAGAAACGTTTAATTTTGAGTACGCAGATAAAAAGGAACAAAAAGAAGTAAAAATAATTGAGAAGATTTCTGAAGACGGCTATACTTTCCATAAAGACTTATCAATTGCTTTAACCAATCATGAGCAGAAACATTTTATCAGTGATGCAATTCATTACGGTTTATTACGATACCAACTTGCTTTTGGACACCAGAACCTAGGCTATCCTTTCCTCAAGCTCTATAGTGAATACACGCAAAGAGAAGTGGGGCTAATGGCTAATTATCGCAATACTCATTCAGCTTTTAGAGGAAGTACCCTACAAAATGAATTAAATGGAAATCATTATTTCTTATTTGTTGACTTGCATAAAGAAGAAGATATTGAAGACAACATTAATTATAAAGATAAATTTATATCACAGAGCCAGTTTCAATGGGAAACCCCCAATGCGACCCGTATTCATTCAAAACGTGGGAAAGAGTTAACTAGGAATAGCGAACATGAAAAAGTGATTCATCTGTTTGTTAGAAAGTACAAAACGGTTAATAATGTTACGCAGCGGTATACTTATATTGGCACCGCAGACGGTATCAGTCATCAAAACGAAAAACCTATTGAGATTCAATACAAATTGCATCATAAGATGCCGATTGCTCTGTATCAAGAATTTGAACCAGAAAATGTTTCTTTTTAGAAAGCGAGGATAATCAGATGACACATGCACTATTAATCGTAAACCCTACTTCAGGAGATAAAAAGGCAAAAGATTATGCAAAAGATATGGAAGCTACTTTAACAGAAATGTACGATCAAGTGACCGTCAAGCATACAGAAAAAGCGGGCGATGCGACGCGTTTTGCCAAGCAAGCGACCCAAGATCGCTTAACGGCAGTGTTTGCGATGGGTGGAGATGGAACGATCAACGAAACGGTTAACGGATTAGCAGAGCAGGAATACCGGCCTGTTTTTGGTTTTATACCAATGGGTACGGTGAACAATTTAGGTCGTTCATTAGGAATTTCAATGGACCCGCAAGAAGCGATTGCGAATTTGAAAGATTCAGTAGAGAAAAAAATGGACATCGGTAAAATTAATGACCGTTATTTCATCGATATCGTTGGAATTGGGGAGGTTCCCCGAGCGGTTCAGCAGGTTGATATTGAAGAAAAGACCAAACTGGGGCCGCTCGCTTATTTCATCGAAGGGGCAAAAGCTTTGGGTGAGAAGAAAATGTATGATTTCAATATCGAAATAGACGGTGAAAGCATTCAAGAAGTATCAATGGTCGTGGTGATGTCTTTATCCAACTCGATAGGGGGATTTGAAAATGTTTTACCCGAAGCTAGTGCTTACGATGGGAGACTCCATTTTATGCTGCTAAAGGGTGATAAAATCATTGATAAAGTGAGCTTAGTACCAAAAATATTTTCAGGACAAGTAGCCGAAGATGAGCGGATTATTTACCGTGCTTTTGAAAAGGCACATCTTGCTCTTACAGACGGAACAGAGCTAAAAACGAATGTAGATGGTGATGAAGGACCCGCTTTACCGATAGATGTTTCTGTTCTGGAGCATCACCTCACTGTATTGGTACCAAAATCTCAATGAAAATAGGAAGGAACATATCATTGGTATGTTCCTTTTTTAGTGTATGGTGAGCAAAAAGATAAACGGGAATATTATTTCCATGTTATGATATTTCTATTGCAAAATAAAATGAGAAAGAAGTAACCCAGTTACTAAGAGGTAAAAGTATGTTTTTAGCTTGGAACGAGATTAAGCATTCAAAAACCCGGTTTGCGTTAATCATTGGAGTCATGGTTTTAGTTTCTTATTTAGTCTTTTTTTTGGTTGGTTTGGCAAATGGTTTAGCACAGGCAAACAAAACCAGTGTAGATAAATGGGATGCTAGCGGAATTGTCTTAACAGACGAATCGAATACCAATATTGGGATGTCTATGATGGGCAGGGGGTTAGCTGCTGATATAGACGCAGAAGAGGTAGCAGTGTTAGGCCAAGCACCTAATGTTGTTCGCAAAAAAGGCGAAACAAGTGAAGAGTCAAAGATATCTGTGACATTCTTTGGTATTAATAAAGAGGAATTTATTATGCCAAATGTGATTGAAGGGCGCGCCTTCAGTGACGATTATGAAATCGTCGCAGACATTAGTTTAAAAGAAGAGAACAGAATCGAAATTGGTGACCAACTCAGTTTAACGGGGACAGATTTAACGGTGGAAGTCGTCGGCTTCACGGACAATGCACAATTCAGTGTTGGCCCCGTCCTTTATACAACCGTTAATACTTACCAAGATATCCGTTTCGAAAATATCGATGAGAGTGAGTCCGGTCGGATTAGTGCGATTGTAGTCCGTGACCAGTCTTTAGAAGCTATTAAGGTTCATAATGAGGATTTACGTTTGTATAGTATTGGGGATTATATTAATAAAATTCCAGGCTATACGGCTCAGGTTTTAACATTTGGTTTAATGATTGGCTTTTTAATTGTGATTGCAGCAGTTGTAATTGGTATATTTATGTATGTTTTAACGGTTCAAAAATCAAGTATGTTTGGAATTATGAAAGCACAGGGAATATCAACCGGTTATATTGCCAAATCAGTTGTGGCGCAAACCTTTATACTAGCTGTAATTGGAGTAGGTATTGGCTTGGCCTTGACCTTGTTAACGGCTTTGTTTCTACCAGCAGTCGTTCCCTTCCAATCAAATAGCCTTTTCCTGGTTGCTATAACCGGACTATTAATTTTGTTTGCGATTACAGGGGCGTTCTTTTCGGTACGAACAGTCGCCAAAATTGATCCGTTAGAAGCGATGGGATAGGAGGAATGAATATGAATTTAATCGAGGCAGTTAATGTTTCCAAAAAGTTTAACGATGGAAACACCGTCATTGAAGCACTAAAACCAACAAACTTCCACGTAAAAGCAGGCGAATTCGTAGCTATTATTGGACCAAGTGGCTCCGGAAAAAGTACACTTCTGACAATAATTGGTGGCTTGCAAACTCCAAGCGAAGGTAAAGTGATGATTCGTGAAGAGAAGTTCAGTGAGGTTTCTAGTAAAGCACGTACGAAATTACGTTTTGATGAAATTGGATTTATTTTACAAGCTTCAAACCTAGTTCCTTTTTTAACAGTTGAAAACCAAATGAAGTTAGTGAATAAAGTAACCCGTTCAAAGTATGAAAAAGAAAGAGCCGAATCCTTGTTTGAAGAATTAGGTATATCCGATTTAAAAAATAAATATCCGAGTGACTTATCAGGTGGGCAACGTCAGCGAGTTGCGATTGCCAGAGCACTCTTCCATAATCCATCCGTTATTCTAGCTGATGAACCAACAGCCAGTTTAGATACAGATCGTGCTTTTGAAGTAGTTGAAATATTAGCTCGGGAAACAAAAAACCAACAAAAAGCAACTATTATGGTGACGCATGATGAACGCTTGATTTCTTATTGCGACCGCGTGTATATCATGAAAGATGGTACCTTAAAAGAAACAAATAAAGATCAGGAAGCGTAATTGCTCCTGATCTTTATTTGTTAAATGATTCCTTCATCCATTAGTTTTTTTAACCCATGATAGACACCATTCTCATCATTAGAAAAAGTTTCATAAGTAGAATAACTTTTAGCTTTTGGTAAAGCATTGGCCATAGCAAAGGAATAAGGTTTATTAGCTAACATTGAGATGTCATTCTCACTATCGCCAAAAACAACGACTTCATCTTGGGAAATTTTCAATTTGTTTAGTAATTGATCAAGCGCGACCCCTTTATTAACGCCTTTTTTTGTAATTTCAAGTTTTCGTTCATCTGAAAAAACAAATTCATAATCTTTTTCAAGACCAATATTTGTTAAAGATTGGGCGATAAAAGCCATAAAATGTGGATCTTGGGCGATGGTAATTTTATTACAAATAGAAGGTGCCTCAGCTAAATCAAGCATTAAGGTTTGTTCAGGGTAACCATCACGTATATCACATAGCCATCCATGCATGCCGCTTGCCCACGGATAATCTTCTGGTAATTTCATTTCACCGCGGATGCGTTTTTTTAATGCATAAAGAGATTCTGGGAGATACGTGTGAATAGCAGCATCTTGGGAGAACTGTATCTCTACATTAAAAACACGAAAGGCGTCGGTTACACGTTTAATATCCTCTGCGTCCATTACGCCCAATCTCTCTCGGTTTTTTGTATCAAAATGATAAATGGAACTTCCGTTTACATCAATAAGATAGCCCTGATAGCGATCCATTTTTAAAGTTAAAGCATCAGGCATTAAACGCAAATAACTTCTTCCGCTAGCCAAAATCAAGGTGATGCCTTTTTCTTGAAGTTTTACGAGTAAGGACTGGCTCTCTTTACTAATTTGGTGGTCAGCCGTTAATAAGGTACCATCCATATCGCATACGATTGCTTTAATTGTCATACCTTCTCATCCTTTTCTTTAGTGGTTGATAAAATTTGACGAATTGTATCAATAGAATGAATATTTTTGTTTTCATCCTTATAAAGATAGGATAAATAAATAATATCCACAATTGTTAAGTAAAGGATACGAGCAGCTAAAGCCTCTGATTGAAAGACAGATTCTTCTGTTTCAACGACAATACTAACATCGCTTAATACATTGATTCTTCCTGCAGGATTACCAGTTAAATAAATAATTTTAGCGTGACATTGCTTTGCTACTTCAGCAAGACGAATGGTTTCAACAGTTTTTCCTGAATGAGAAAAAAGAAAAACACAGTCATCTTCTGTCAACTTAGAAACATGCATTAATTGCATATGATAATCAGCAACATAATGAACAGGAATACTCGTTCTCAAAAATTTCTGATAAGTATCTAATGCAATAACTGAAGAAGCACCGATCCCAAAGAAATGAAGTCCTTTTGACTGCGTAATTAGATCCAATGCTTTTTGTAAAACCTCATTGGTTAGACTAGCAACCAGACTTTCTAGCATAATTTGAGAAGAATGAATCACTTTATTTGAAATGTCAATGGGCTTATCTGAAGAAGAAATATCGGTAAATACAGCAAGCTGGTGAGAACGCTCTTCATTGATATGATAGTTCGAAGCCACACTGATTTTAAAATCTTGAAACCCTTTAAAACCTAATTTTTTTACAAATTTAAAAATAGTCGCTTCTGAATAACTTGTTTCTTCCGAAAGATTGGCTAAAGTTTTATTTACTAAATCCATACCTAAAACAACAAAATATTCTGCTATATTCAACTCCGTTGCAGAAAAACTATTCATATGTGGTTTCAAAATCTTTTTTATATAGTTTCCAGATATCGTAATCACCTCATTTACAACCATAATAGCATAAAAATAATAAAAATAAATATTATTTATTAAGTCTTTACAAAATAAAAAATATTTATTATACTGAACACGTGGAATTAGTAAAACGTTTTCAAAAAAACAATAGTACTAAAAGACTCGTTTAAAGTAATGGAGGAATAACCACCTATGGCACAAGAAAACAAAATTGCGATTGTGAATTCTAGTAGTTTCGGAAGAATCTTTAATCATCATTTAAAGCGCTTGGAAAAAATGGGTTCTGTGAGCCGATTCGAATTCGACAGTGCGATCCCTGGTCAAGAGTTAGCGGAAGCACTAAAAGGGTACAATATGATTATTGCGAGTGTGACACCCTTTTTTACAAGTGACTTTTTCGAACACAAAGATGAACTCAAATTAATCACAAGGCACGGGATTGGTTTTAATAATATTGATTTAGAAGCTGCTAAAAAGCATGGTACGCTTGTGTCGATTGTGCCCCCTTTAGTCGAGCGCGACGCTGTTGCTGAGAATAATGTTACCAATTTATTAGCCCTGATGAGACGAACACTAGAATCTGCTGCTGAAGTAAAAAAAGGTGGTTGGGAAAACCGGGCCGAATTTGTTGGAAGCGGACTATGTGGAAAAACAGTAGGGGTGATTGGCGTTGGAAATACCGGTAGTCGCGTTGTAGAAATTCTCCATTATGGATTCAGATGTGACGTTTTAGGTGTAGATCCCAATAAAACAGCACTTGAAATCAATACCTTTGGAGGTAAAAAGGTTGAATTGGACGAACTTCTAGAACGTTCAGAAGTTATTTGCTTATGCGCGAGCTTAAATGAAGCGAATTACCACCTGATTTCTAAAGAGCGTATCGATAAAATGAAACAGGGAGCCTATTTATCAAATTCCGCTAGAGGCGCCTTAGTGGATGAAGCAGCTATTATTGAGGCAATTGAAAATGGAAAACTTGCTGGTTATGCAACAGACGTACTGGAGGTAGAGCCTGGTTCTTCTGATCATTTGTTTTTAAATTATCCTAATATAGTAGTGACGCCACATACATCTGCTTATACCATGGAATGTCTAGAAGGAATGGGAGAGGTGTGTGTGTCTGATTGTGAAGCTGTTATTGAAGGGAGGTTACCGAATCGTCCGGTACAATCAGTGAGTCCTTACGTTACAGAATAAGGGAGAGGAACAAAGGTGGATACAGTTATAAATGTAAAAGTCGGACCACAATTTTATAAATATGGTCCCGGTGCGATAGAAGCCATACCTGAAATAGTTGACGAGTATAAAACACAACGAATTCTTCTGATACATGGGACTGTTTCATGGAAAAAAGCGAGTCCGTATTTACGCTTTTTAGAAAACGGTTATTCAGTCCAATATGAAAGGTACAGTGGTGAATGTAGTTATAAGGAGGCGCAACGTTTAGCAGAATTAGTTAAAGAGGTTGAAGCTGATTTTATTATTGGTGTGGGTGGTGGCAAACTCTGTGACCTTGTTTATTACGTTGCTTCGTTAACTTATAAACCATTTGGTGTCGTTCCGACCTTAGCTAGTAACTGTGCACCTTGGGCACCTTTATCAGTCATGTATAAGGAAAATGGATTAGCAGAAGGAAAAACAGAGCATTATAAAAGGCAAGCAGCTTTCATGATTACAGACCCAAATATAGTCCTCACTGCTCCGGTAAAGTATTTTGTTGCAGGGATTGCGGATACATTGGCTAAGTGGTACGAATCTGATTTGATATTAGAACAAAGAAAGTTTGCGAATAATAATTTCCTTATGCTTGCCCGCCATTCTGCAAAAGTCTGCAAAGATGTGATTCTGGAAGAGGGACCACAAGCCATTGCAGATATGCAAAAAGGAATTGCAAGCCCAAGTTTTATTAAAGTATCTGAAATTATCTTTGGAGTAGCAGGATTAGTAGGCGGTTTTGGTGATAAATATGCCCGTAATACAGCGGCTCATTCTATTCATGACGCCATATCAGCTTATTTGCCAGGTGTTCATAAGTATCTCCATGGTGAAAAGGTTGCGTATGGAATTTTTTACCAACTTGCTTTGGAAGAGAAATGGCAAGTGATTGATGAGTTAATACCTTTATATAACTCACTATCCTTACCAAAATCATTAACTGAAATGGGGCAATACCCCTTATCAGAAGAAGCACTAGACAATATTGTTAAGTTAATCAATGGAAAAGAAAAAGTGCATTTATTACCGATTGTTATTAATGAATCTGTTTTGAAAAAAGCAATTATCGATTTAGAAAAATATATCAATATGGAGGTATAAAAAATGGAAACAATTACCGCAATGCAAAGTTTAATCATTGCACTCTGGGTAGGGGCAGTTATGTCTCGTGCCTTTTTAGGGGGAGCAACTCTAACATTAAGATTTTCTCCGTTAATGACCGGTTTGATAGCAGGGATTGTTATGGGGGATGTTGCCCAAGCAATGATTATTACAGCAGCTATTCAATTAATTTATATGGGAGTTTTCTCACCAGGTGGAACGATGCCTTCTGAACCAGCTATCGCCGCAGCGATTGCCGTACCAGTTGCGTTAATGGGTAACTTACAACCTGAAGCTGCCATTGCAGTTGCCGTACCAGTAGGACTTCTCGGTTCTTATCTTTACCAATTTAGATTTTTTATTAATACATTCCTAGGAAAATATACAGATAAAAGTGTTGAAGATTTAGACGACGGCAAAATAGTTCGATCAATTATTTTATATCCAACCATCGCTTCCTTTATTTTATTTGTACCGCTTGTCTTCATTGCGTTATTTTATGGAGCACCGGTTATTGCAGACGTTATCAGTGCACTTGAAGGGACAGTCGTTTTACACATTCTAGAAGTTGTAGGTGGCGGTTTAGCAGCTATCGGGATTGCAACAACGATTTATGTTATTGGACGTAAAGAGTACATGGTATTTTTCTTACTCGCTTACCTTATGAGTGTTGTATTGGCTCCATTATCTATTACCATGGTTACCTATGCCATACTTGGAACGCTTGTAGCAGCTATTTTTGTTTTAAGCCGTAACCAAAAATCTGCACCTGCAGCTGGAAATATGGAATTTGATAATGACGATGATGATGACTTCTAATTATAGAGATTTGAAAGGAAGATAAAAGATGATAAACGCTGATCAAGCTGCTAATAAAAACACACCGTTATTACCGGAAGAAATTACTAAAAAAGATGTTACTAAAACCTACCTCAGATGGCACTTTGCTAACGAAATTCCGCACTCTTTTGAGCGCTACCTCGCACCTTCCTTGCTTTATGCGATGATGCCTATTCTACGCAAGCTCTACAAAGATGATGAGGAATTAAAAGCGGCCTATAAACGTCAGTTGCTATTTTTTAACACACAACTATCTTGGGGTGGAGGAGTCATTACTGGGTTAATGGCTTCCATGGAACAAGAACGTGCAAAACAAATAGCAAACAATGAACCTGTTACAATGACAGATGACCTCATGTATAACACTAAAGCTGGTTTAATGGGCGCTTTAGCAGGAATCGGAGATTCAATCGATTCCGGAACCGTCCAATATATTTTTATTGCCATTGCCGTTCCATGGGCGCAAATGGGAAGTCCAGCCGGCGCTTTATTCCCTTTTATTGCTTTTGCTCTTTACCAAGTATTATTAGGGGTATTCTTTTCAAGAAATGCATTCAAAACGGGTAGAAATGCAACTGGTTTGATGCATAGTGAAGGTATACAAAGTGTAATTGAATTGCTGTCTATTCTAGGTATGTTTATGATGGGGATTTTAGCAGGAAATTATGTTAAAGTGACATCAAGCCTCGAATTTTCAATCTCAGGTCGGCCTTTTGTGTTACAAGAAATACTGGATACCATTATGCCAGGAATTTTGCCGTTGGCCGTTGTTCTAGGAGTCTACTACTACTTTATTAAAAAAGGGTTGAAGGTAACTCAGGCTCTGTTGTGGTTAACGCTGATTTTGATTGTTCTTGCAGGCGTCGGTATTTTATAAACGTTTAGATGAAAGGGAAGTGTAAAAATGGGAGTTGTAAATTTAGCACGTGTAGATGAAAGGTTGATTCATGGACAAGTGATGTTGACATTATCTAAGCGAAATGGTGTTAACTCAATTTTTGTTGTTGATGACGTAGTTGCTAAAGATAAATTTATGAAAGATCTATACAAGAGTGCGGGAAGTCGTACAGGTCAAAAAACAATCGTGATGACAGAAGAAAAATGTAAATACTATTGGGATGAATTTGAATTCAAAGAATACAGTTGCATTTTAATTACAAAATCAGTAAAAGGTATTTACAATTTAGTGACTCATGGCGTTCCAATGAAAGACTTGAATATTGGTGGAATCGCCAAAAAAAGTGATGATGACGTTCTTGTTACAAAATCTGTTTATTTAAACAAAGAAGACGCAAAATTACTTAAAGAATTAAATGAAGAGCATGGTGTTGAGAATATCTATTTCCAAGCGACACCTTCTTCACCGTTATCAAGCTTACAAGACGTATTAAAGCAATTTGATCTCTAAGATAATATCCAATGAAAGAAGCAGATATTATTTAATATCTGCTTTTCTTCTATAAAAATGTGGTAATTAAGTTGATAGGTGGTTTATTTCATGCAGGACAGTGAAAGATTTAAAGATTGGCAATTTCGTTATCAGAATATTTATGGCGTTCGTCGTTCTGAAAAGAATAAAGGTCGTTTTCTATCAGCTCTACTAGCAGACATTTCTGAAATAAGAAATGATGTTCAAGTGATTGAATATGATCGCAGTAAAAAAAATGTAGCTCGAAATGTCTATGTGGGAGATATTGAAAAAGCAGATAGAATCATCTGTACCTATTATGATACTCCGATTCAAAACATAGGTGCGTATGCTTTATTTAACCGAAAAGAACAAGAAAAAAGAACCACACGTTTTATTGTTTTTTCCTCGCTCCTTTTAATCTTATTAGGTGTTCTGGGAACACTCTTCTTCATAAATAAAGGGTATGCATCTGCTGGTGTTTTATCGGTATCATTTTTAATGATGGTTTTGATTTACGGCGTGTATTTTTATGTTTTAGGAAAAGCTACAAAAGGATTTTCAAACCGTAAAACGCTTATACGAAATACATCCTCGATTCTAACACTGTTATCCCTGCTAAAGGACGTAAAAGGAACAAAAACAGCCTTTGCTTTTATAGACGAAGGTAGCTTGGGTAGTAACGGGTTAGAAGCCTTACGCGCCCAGATTCGTCCTCATGCACAAATTTTCCTGTTGGATAGTGTGGGAGCTGATGCACCTTTAGTATTTATGGGAAAAGGAATTCCCAAAGAAATGTTAGCGAAATTAAATATTGAACACGAGAGAACAACTGGGGAAATGAACTATCTTTTTGCGGCAAACGTGCAAAACAAGGAAGGGAAAAATAACTTCTACCTAGATAAAACCCTTTTAAGCAATAAAACTATTAATATGGATAACATACAAAAAGTAGTGACGCTTTTTAAATCGTTATAGAGGAGGAATAGAAGTGTTAGGAATTGTAATTGCAACACATGGTTCATTAAGTGAAGGATTAAAAAATGCAGCGGAAGTTATTTTTGGAGCAACTGAAAATATTGAAACGGTCCATTTAAATTTAGGCGATGACGTCCAAGAGTTAGGATCGAAAATTAAGACAAGCATTCACAGTGTTGATCAAGGTGAGGGCGTTATTGTCTTTGTTGATTTAATAAGCGCTAGCCCTTATAACCAATCTGTTTTAGTGACGAATGAATTGGAAGAAGAAGGCCAAGAATCAACCTATGTCATTGGTGGGGTTAACCTGCCAATGTTACTGGAAGCTATTAATCACCAGTTATTAAAGACACCTGTAGAACAAGCAACAGAAGCCATTCTTGAACAAGGAGCGAGTGGAATCAGTGTCTGGCACGCTTCTTTAGTAGTAGAGGATGACGATGACGACGATGACTTTTAAATAAGAAAGGGATGGTAGTAATGAAGTGGGGATTTAGATGGTATGGAGAAAAAGGGGATTCAATTCCATTAAATCATGTCCGACAAATACCTGGCATCAATGGTGTTGTCGGAACATTACTCGGTAAATTACCAGGAGAAGTTTGGGAAATTTCTGAAATTCAAGAGTTGAAAAATTCAGTGGAAAGTGGAGACTTAGAGTTACTAGGAATCGAAAGTGTGGCTGTCCATGATGCGATTAAAGCCGGTACCTCTGAGCGCGATTACTATATCGATAATTATATTCAAACAATTAAAAACTTGTCGCAGTGCGGAATCCGTATGATTTGTTATAGTTTCAAACCAATATTTGGCTGGGCTAAAACTGATTTATCTTTTGAGAATGAAGATGGGAGTTTATCGCTTGTCTATGACCAAGAAGTTGTCAATCATATGCAAGCAAGTGATATGTTTAAACTTATCCATAGCCAATCAAAAGGATTTGACTTACCAGGCTGGGAAGAAGAACGTTTGAATAAATTTGATGAATTAGTAGCAACTTATGATGGTGTAACAGAAGAAATCTTGTTCAATAATTTAACTTATTTTCTAAAGAAGATTATTCCTGTTTGCGAAGAAATGGACGTCAAAATGGCGATTCATCCCGATGATCCGCCCTATGAAATTTTTGGTTTCCCACGTATTACTAAAAATTTAGAGGATTTAAAAAAAATACTCAATATCATTGACTCTCCTTATAATGGGCTTACCTTATGTACCGGTTCTTTAGGTGCAAATCCCGATAATGATATGGTTAAAATTATTCACGAGGTTGGGGAAAAAATTAATTTCGTTCATTTTAGAAACGTCAAGTTTTTAGGAGAACGTAAATTTAAAGAAACCGCACACTTAAGTAGCGAAGGATCTTTAGATATGTTCGCTATTATGAAAGCCTTAGTAGAGGTTGGTTTTGATGGCGTCATACGACCTGACCATGGCCGGACTGTTTGGGGAGAAATTGCTATGCCTGGATATGGGCTAGGTGACCGTGCAATGGGAATTACCTATTCACAAGGTTTGCTTGAAGCTATTCAAAAAATGAAAAACTAATCTATTTCAAAAAGAACCGATGGGGCTGGGAAAAAACTTAGTCTCTGAATAAAGAAAATCCCCCACTCTTTCATTTTGAAGGAGTGGGGGATTTTTATCGTTTTAAAAGACACAGTGAGTCGAATACCTTATAATTTAAGTACGACCAAAAACCAAAGGAGTGACTCACCGTGTATCAAAATTATAACACAATGGAAACAGCCTTCACACTACAATTGGATTTTACAATCCCGAATGACCATGAAGCCCGCCTCATTAGCCGTTTTGTCGATTCGATTCCTTCGGAATTTCTTTTGGAAGAAACGTCTCATACAGGTCGTCCTGCTTTTCATCCCGCCATGCTTTTAAAAATGTGTTTGTTTGCCTATAGTCGCACAACCTTTTCTGGACGCAAAATAGAACGGATGAATGAAGAATCCATTCCTATGAAGTGGTTAACGGGCGATACTCCTATTAGCTACAAGACTATCAATAATTTCCGGTCAAGTGAGCACGCATCAAAACTCATCAAGTATGCCTTTATTCTTTTCACAACACTCTTGAGTGACAACGGCTTGTTTCATGAAGATGCGCTCTATATCGATGGTACAAAGATACAAGCCGATGCCAATATTTATAGTTTCACTTGGAAGAAAGCAATCGCACGCTATGAAGCGAAACTCAATGACAATGTTTCACAATTGTATGAGGAGCTCATCCAGGCAAAAGTAAACCTCGCTCTATCGGAAGAGACCTTACAAACATCCGAAGGCATTGAAGAAATAATCGGTTCCCTAGACAAAGAACTTGTGGCCGTTGAAGCGGCGATTACAGAAGAAAAAGTGATTCCCAAAGGGGGTTCAAAACTGAAGCGACGTCGTCGCATCCTCAAGAAACATCGGAATAAATGTAAAAAAGATTTCTTGCCGCGTAAGCAACGCTATAAAGAAGCAAACGCCATATTTGATGGCCGCAACAGTTTCTCAAAAACAGATACAGACGCAACGTTCATGTGCATGAAAGAAGCCCCGATGAAGAACCGTGAGTTAAAACCAGGTTTTAATCTTCAAGTCGCATCGAGCAATCAGTTTGTCATTGCGTATGATATTTTTTCAAATCCGACGGATACACGCACGTTTATCCCTTTTTTAGAATCTATTCAAACGTTAGATTTATTTAAATTTATCGCCGCAGACGCTGGCTATGGCAGTGAAGAAAATTACGAGGCGGTTCTGGATACCTTTCAGAAAGTACCGCTCATTCCATACGGCATGTATCATAAAGAGAACAGTAAAACTTATCGTTCTAATCCTAAACACCGCGCTAACTGGGACTATGATGAGATTAAAGATGCTTATACAGATTTAGACGGCGTCCATTTTAGTTTCTCACATTACAGTACGCGAAATGATAAGAACGGTTACCAAAGACAATTTAAAGTATACAAGGCTGATGAGGAACAACCGGACGAGACACGCGAGCAATTAGCCAAGACACCGAAAGGTGCCCAGCGCCAGACAGCGGTCAACTATAACTGGGAATACTTTAAGCAGCATGCAAAAGAAAATCTTGAAAGCGATCGTGGCAAAGAAATCTACGCACAACGAAAAATTGACGTAGAAACTGTTTTTGGTCGTTTGAAAGGTGTATTTGGCATGCGCAGAACCCATGTCAGAGGTAAGCAAGCCGTTCATAATGACATCGGCATCATGCTTATGAGCATGAATCTTACAAAACTAGCCCTTGAGGCTAGAAGGAAAGTGGGTCCTTTTTACAAAAAAGCAGTAAAAAATAAAAATCGTAATGAAACAATCAGAATTTTGATTCTTTCATTACGATTTTTTTATTGGAGGCTAGTTTTTTTCCAGCCCCATGTTATTTCTGATAAAGCAGTTGGAACGATTCATTCAGTTTTCAACACTAGTTTTAACCTTATATTTCAGAAACAATTAATTCATATAGGAAAAGATAGTGAAGGGGTTTCTGCTTTTGGTATAACCCTTCCCGAGTCTTTGGTAATGGAACTTATTCAAGCAGTTGAAGTTGGTAATCGTGTGCGTTGGCGTAATAAAACGTTTACGATTTATACGCGTCAAAAAGTTTTCACGATTGATACAAACTTGTTTTTTGAGTTCGATTGCCGTGTACCTCAAATAGACACTTTACCTAGATTTGTGATTAATAAGTTTCAAAAGTTATCATTTTTAGAAAAAACAGACTTTTATTTGAGTGAAAGAAGTTGTATACTAACAGAGAAGTATGTTCTTGCAAACCTAGGTGATAGAGATTTTCAAGAAATATTTATTCATCACTTCATCGGGAGGGGTCAGGGTCTGACTCCTAGCGGTGATGATATGCTGATGGGAATATTACTTGGCTTGATAGCTTTTGGAGGCAATGATGAATGGCTTTCGATTTTAAGAGAAAAACTAGATGTGGTCCAAACAACTGAAGTAAGTGTTGCCTATTATCAGGCCTTACTTAAAGGCTACACAAGTTCACACTTTGTTAATCTATTCCAAGCTATTAAAGCAGAAGAATGGGATAAATGGGACACATTGATTGAAGCCATTTCAAAATATGGACATAGTTCAGGTTGGGATACACTTTTTGGTTTGTCTTTATAAATAGATAATTACAAAGGAGATTAACATTCATGTCAAAAAAAATCGTTGTAGCTTTAGGTGGCAATGCTATTTTAACTGATGTACCCACAGCTAAAGCTCAAAAAGATGCAGTCCGTCAAACAGCAGAATATTTAGTAAATTTTGTCCAAGACGGTCATGATTTAATCGTTACTCACGGTAATGGTCCACAAGTTGGGAACTTACTTCTACAAAATGCTGCAGCAGATTCAGAAAAAAATCCAGCATTTGAGTTAGATTCACTTGTAGCGATGACACAAGGAAGTATCGGTTACTGGTTACAAAATGCAATGCGTCAAGCACTTGCAGATGAAGGTATTGAAAAACAAGTGGTTTCTTTAGTGACACAAGTTCAAGTAGATCCTAAAGATTCTGCTTTTGAGAACCCTACAAAACCTATTGGACCTTTCTTGAGTGAAGAAGATGCAAAAACTGAAATGGATCAAGGTAATGGAACTTTCGTTGAAGATGCAGGACGTGGCTGGCGTAAAGTTGTGGCGTCACCAAAACCACAAAACATTGTTGAGTATCCAGTTGTAGAATCATTGATAAACAGTGGTTTTGTAACAATCTCAGCTGGTGGTGGCGGAATTCCTGTTGTTTCAGAAGGAAAAGGCTACAAAGGAATTGAAGCAGTTATTGATAAAGACTTTGCTGCCTCAAAACTTGCAGAGTTAGTTGATGCGGATTACCTTATTATCTTGACAGGCGTTAATAACGTCTTTGTTAACTGGGGCAAACCAGACCAAACAAAATTAGAAGATGTTACAGTTGCGGAATTAAAGAAATATATTTCCGAAGACCAATTCGCACCAGGAAGTATGCTTCCTAAAGTTGAAGCAGCTATCGAGTTTGTTGAAAACTCTAAAAACGGGAAAGCAATCATTACCTCTTTAGAAAATGCAAACAAACTATTCTCAGGCGAAGGCGACGTTACAACAGTTGTAAAATAATTAAAATACTTAAGAAACTCCGACTCATGTCGGAGTTTTTTATTATTAAAATGATAATTCCCCCTATTGCTAATCAGGTTGGACGGTGCTAAAATGAGAGCGATTTTGGTTATATGATGTGATTGCAAAGGAGATCGGTCCCATGACTCGAAAAACAGAAGAACAGATATTGAAAATCATTGAAAAGAATAGCCGTTTAAGTAACCAGGAAATTGCTGTGATGCTCGACTTAGAAGTTTCCACAGTGACAAGTATCATAGAAAAGCTAGAAACTGAAAAAATTATTAGTGGTTACCATACGCTTGTTAATTGGGAAAAAGTATCGGACGACGAAGTATCTGCTGTTATTGAACTAAAAGTTAATCCGCAACGAGGCTTGGGTTTTGATAAAATTGCAGAACGGGTCTACCAGTATCCAGAAGTGGATGCGGTTTACTTGATGTCAGGTGCTTACGACCTCCTTGTAGAAATGCGGAAAGCCCCCATGAAAGAGATTGCTGCATTTGTTTCATCGCGGTTATCTACAATTGAAGAAGTACAAGCAACAGCTACTCATTTTATTTTAAAGCGCTATAAGGATCATGGACTTGTTCTAGTTGACGATGAAAAAGATAAGCGCATGGTGGTAACGCCATGAGAGATCCTTTAAACAAAAAGGTAGAGACAATTAAACCATCTGGTATTCGCCGCTTTTTTGAGATTGCCAGTGAAATTCCAGGTGTTATTTCCTTAGGAGTAGGGGAACCAGATTTTGATACACCTTGGTTGGTTCGAGAAGAAGGCATGTACACCTTACAAAAAGGTTATACTTACTATACGGCGAATGCTGGCTTGATGGCTTTACGTGAAGAAATTAGTCGATATCTAAGTCGACGCTGTCAGCTATCTTATAATCCTAATGAAGAAATTTTAGTAACCGTGGGAGGCAGTGAAGCAATTGATTTAGCTTTGCGGGCCATGTTAGACCCAGGCGACGAAGTGATTGTGCCCGAGCCTAGTTACGTTTCTTATGTTCCTTGTGTTTCTTTGGCTGATGGCGTTGCGGTCACAATTGATTTGCAGGAGCGCTATAATTTTCGCTTACAAAAAGAAGAGTTAGAAGCCGTGATAACTTCAAAAACAAAAGTTCTGATTTTGTCTTATCCTAATAACCCAACTGGAGCCGTCATGGAAAAAGAAGATTTACAAGCTATTGCAGATTTAGTTATTGCCCATGACTTATATGTGATTAGTGATGAAATTTATAGCGAGCTTTCTTACCATCATCAACATATCAGTATCGCTACACTCCATGGTATGCGAGACAGAACAATTGTGATTAACGGATTCTCAAAAGGATTTGCAATGACAGGATGGCGATTGGGTTATGCAGTTGGTCCTCAAAAAATAATTCAAGCCATGACTAAAATACACCAATTTGCAATTATGGCTGCTCCGACTACTAGCCAGTATGCCGGTATTGTTGCTTTAAGAGATTGTGATTGCCAAGTGGATGAGATGCGCGAAAGTTATAACCAGAGAAGACGCTACTTAATGAGTCGCGTAAAAGAATTAGGTATCCCTTGTTTTGAACCGTTTGGCGCTTTTTATATTTTTCCTAACATTTCTGAATTCGAACTGACTTCTGAAGCTTTTGCGACCCAACTCGTTCAAGAAGAGAAAGTAGCAGTTGTGCCAGGCAGTGCCTTTGGTGAATCCGGAGAAGGATATGTTCGGATTTCTTATGCTTATTCAATTGAAGAATTAAAAGAGGCATTTAACCGAATTGAAAACTTTATTTTACGTTTACGTAAGTAGTAAGAGGGGGGTTATTATGAAGTAAAAAAAACTTTTTCTTCATAATTACCTTTTTAATTTTGATTGGAACAGTTAGAATAGGGGTAATGCATTTATGCAGGACGCTATAATAGCTAAAAATGTAATTGGAGGTTTAAAGTGTGAATATCCAACAAATGCTTTTTGAGTTTTTGGGTGGTTTAGGAATTTTTCTATTTGGATTGAATTTTATGGGAGATGGTTTACAAAAAGCAGCTGGAGATAATCTTCGTTCGATTTTGAATAAATTTACCTCAACACCATTTCGTGCCATTTTGGCCGGTGTCATTGTGACGGTGCTAATTCAAAGTAGCTCAGCAACTACCGTATTAACGGTTGGATTAGTTAGTGCAGGTTTTATGTCCTTAAAACAAGCTATCGGGGTTATCATGGGATCCAATATTGGGACAACCGTTACAGCCTTCATCATTGGGATTAGTATTGGCGAATACGCCTTACCGATTATGGCACTTGGATCAGCCTTTCTCTTTTTCTCGAAAAAAACCTATGTGAAAAGTATGGGCGAAGTTATTTTTGGGTTTGGAGCCCTGTTTTTTGGATTAGAACTCATGGGGAATGGTTTATCTCCCTTAGAAACATTACCCCAATTTAAAGAGCTTATGTTAACCCTTTCTGGCAGTCCTTTACTGGGCGTATCAGTCGGAACTTTTTTAACGCTGATTGTTCAAAGCTCCAGTGCAACTATCGGGATTGTTCAAGAAATGTATGGAGCTGGATCAATGACCTTACAAGCAGCACTTCCAATTTTGTTTGGTAGTAACATTGGGACGACTATTACAGCCATTTTAGCTGCTCTTGGTACAAGCGTTGTAGCCAAACGAGCATCAGCTTCACATGTCGTATTTAATTTAATCGGAACCATTATAGTCATGATTTTATTGAGTCCATTTACATCTCTCATTGTTATGATTTCGGAAGCATTTAATCTTAAACCAGCTATGCAACTAGCATTTGCACATGGATTATTTAATTTAACGAATGTTCTCATTCAAATGTGGTTTATTAATAGTATAGCGAAATTAGTTACTCGGATAGTGCCTGGTGAAATTGAAGTTATTGGTTACGATGATACTCGTTTGGATTATTCGCTTATTTCTTCATCGCCTATTATGGCACTCAACCAAGTTAAAGTAGAAATTGGTCATATGGCCGATGTTGTAACCGATGAATTTCGAGAAGTGTTTAAGTATTTTGAAAATAACGAAGAGGCTTCATTTGATAAAGCCATGAAATTAGAAGAAGTTATTAATGACATTGATATGAAATTAACTGAATACTTGATGATTATCGGGAGTGAGGAACTTCCTTTAGCTAAATCAAACGAGCATTCCTCTATGCTTGATATTACCAAGTACCTAGAGCGTATTGGAGATCATGGTGAAAATATCTTAAAAAATATTAATGAAGGCAATAAATTAGCAAAACGGAGCTCTAAAAATAATGATAAGACTTCTGAAAACGAAGTTTTCTATGATGAAGACTTAGTTCGGATGTTCCAATTAGTGGAATTGAATATTCAAGAATCAGTTGCCTCCTTTACTAGAAACTCTTATAGTCTAGCAAGCAATGTTCTAAAACGCGAAAAAGAAATTAACTCAATCGAATCTCACTTACGTAGTAAGTACATTCGTCGTTTGAACAAAGGGGTTGGCCGACCATCGGATGGTATCATGTTCGTTGATATTGTCTCAAACCTTGAGCGAATGAGTGATCATACGGTTAAAATTGCACAACATGCACTTGGTTTCCGCTACCCGTTCTTGGCTGCTAAATCTGCTGCTATTGGGGAACAATTGGATAACTAAATAAAAAAACTGACTGCCAAGTCAGTTTTTTTTATGTAAGCAAAATAATTTATAATCTCTAAAACTGACAGGATTCTACAAACAGGTTATAATAAGTAAGCAGAAAGGAAGTTACGAATGAAAAAAATACTAATTAAGGGTGTAAAAGGGTATCAAAAACATGTTTCGCCTTTGTTCCCCCCTAGTTGCCGTTATTATCCAACCTGTTCGCACTACATGATTGAAGCGATTGAAAAGCACGGAGCAGCTAAAGGAAGTGCCATGGGGGCAGCCCGGATACTGCGCTGTCAACCATTTGTAAAAGGTGGTTTTGATCCTGTGCCGAAAAAATTTACGCTTCGGAGAAACCCAGATGCAAATGAACAAATGGACGCGATGCGCCAAGAGTTAGAGCAACGTGTTAATCACACTTTAAAAGAAATGGCTGAAGATTAAAACTATTCAAAAAAAGAACCAATCATTTTATATTGGTTCTTTTTTTATTAGCGTTCGTTACGGATATTTCTAAAAGATGTTTTAATTGTTTTAAACATGCCCGAATCTGAATAAATCAAAACATTAGAACGGTAAAGGATCAGCGAGACGATTGTTACAAAGATTGTAAAAAGGAACATAACTAACATCGAAATACCGACTTCAAAAGAGGTTGCTGTTTCGGCGGCAATTCGAAAGGGCATAATAAATGGCGTAAAGAGAGGAATATGTGAGCCGATTTTAATAATTGGATGAGTTGTGTTTACGAGAGCAAACATACCGCCGTAAAAACCAATTAAAGCTGTAAAGACAATAGGAGTGACGGCTTTGGAAACATCCTCAATCTTAGATACGAGCGAACCTAAAAAAGCCGCAATAACTGCGTAAAGAGAAATTCCCATTAAAAAGTAATAAAGAGATGTTCCAGCTACTAATTTGAGTGTTTCAAAAAGATTAACCCCGGCTGACAGTAAGCTTTTGACACGGTCAAATTGAAAAGCAATGAGTCCGATTATCAAATAAGCCAAAATTTGGGTGAGACAAATGAGAAAAATCGCTACGAGTTTACCAAAGAAATGTGTGGTTGCATTTACACTTGATAAAATAACTTCCATAATACGGGTTCCTTTTTCAGAAGCAATTTCTTCGGCAATAATACTAGAGTAGGTCATGATAAACATAAAGATGGCAATACTAATACCATAAGCTGCTCCAATCTTTAAATTCTGTCTTAAGGAATCTCCTTCCGTTATTTCTCCGTCCTCAATCGAGATGGTTTTCTTTTCTATGAGCGGTGGAGTGAGTAGACTTGTAATTGTTTCTGCTGGAAGACTTAAACGACTAGCTTGCATCTCAAGTTGTATATTTGAAAGAAGGATATTTAAATGCTCTATATCCATAAAAGCAGCATCGGGAGTTTGGTTGTAAGTGGCCGATAACTGATTATCTATTTGAGAGACTGTTAAGTAGCCATCTATTTCTTCAACTGCAAGAGCGTCTTCAGCTTCAGCTACCGATTGGATATTGGAATCCACTTTAAAATATTCCGATTCATTTTGAATCGTTTCTGTGACAGCATCCATTTCCGAAAAAACAGCGATGACAGGTATTTCTGTTTCTGTATTTTCAACAAAGGTAAGAATGGCCGCAATGATACCAAGAAGAATAATCGGACTCAAAATCATGGTTAAAAAACCAAAAGATTTTACATTTTTTTTGTAAACTTGGCCAACGATAACCCAAAATTTATGCATGGGTTTCACCTGCTTTCAATCGAAAAATTTCATCTAAAGTAGGGGGTTGTTGACTAAAGGTTGCAATATAACCATTTTTAGTCACTTGGGTAAAGATGGCTTTACCGTAATCAGGATTTTCTAAATCTAAAACTTGAAATCCTTCTGTGTTTTTAAATACATTCTTAACACCCGGCATAGCTTGTAAAGCTTCCATAGTCAGATCACTTTCTAGAAATAATTTTGTACGCCCAAACTGCTCACGTATTTGTGAGACCGTTCCTTTTAATACGAGGGCACCATTTCGTAACATAACTAAGTGATCACAAATTTCTTCGACATTATTCATATTATGACTGGAAAAAATAACACAAGACCCTTGGTCACGCAATTCTTTAATACCCGCTTCTAAGATACTTGCATTAACTGGATCCAGACCGCTAAAAGGCTCATCTAAAATAACAAGTTTCGGCTGATGAAGAAGGGTAGCAATTAATTGTACTTTTTGTTGATTACCTTTAGATAAAGTTTTTACTTTATCGGTTTTTTTACCCTTAACTTGAAATTTATCCATCCAATAGTCAATTTTTCCTTTTGCATCTTGACGCGTCATGCCACGGAGTTGCGCGAAGTAGATAAGCTGCTCTTCTATCGATACTTTTGGATAAAGTCCGCGTTCTTCGGGCAAGTAACCAATGATATTGTAATCTTCCTTTGTTAAAGGATGACCGTTCCATAAAACTGAACCTTGATCAGCTTTTAGAAAATCTAAAATAAGTCGAAAGGTCGTAGTTTTACCGGCCCCATTTTGACCAATCATCCCCATTATTTCCCCGTCTTGAATGATAAATGAAACATCGTCGACGGCTTTTAAGTTTCCAAACGATATATGAAGATTTTTAATTTCTAACATGCTCTTCCTCCTCGTAAACCAAAATGATCTTGAATAACTATAGTATAACAGGAAATAATTATACAAGACTAGTCATATTGGTAGACATAGCTTCTAGACAACTACCAGTTGTGATATTATAAAACCAGCAATATATATAGGAGCGGAGGGAACCCAATGAAGCAGCTTCCAAATATGTTAACCCTATTACGATTAGTGATGATACCTGTTTATTTACTAACTTTTTATTCCGAAAATTCGTATGCTCATATGGTCGCTCTTATAATTTTTATTTTAGCAAGCCTAACAGACGTGCTCGATGGATATCTGGCTCGTAAATTTGATACTGTTTCTAAGTTTGGAAAACTGGCAGATCCTTTCGCTGATAAGTTGATGCAATTATCAGTTCTTTATACCTTAGTTGATGCTGGTTACATTGCAAAATGGTTTTTTTGGATTATTTTAACAAAAGAAACGTTACAGATTTTACTGGGTTTCTTTATGCTTCGTCTGAAACCCCCGATTATTATTGCTGCCAATAAATATGGTAAAGCGACAACTGTGCTTGTCTTTTTAACCATTATCCTAGCTTTCTTTCGTGTCCCAGGTATTTATTTCTTACAAATTTTTGTGGCCATCATGGCACTGATTACTTTTTTTCAATATATCATCAAATTTATTACAAACTACCGAATAACTACATAAAAAATAAGATAAAATTTGAGGTAAGGAATGTGTCAGATGTTTAATGTGATATTGAAATTAAAAACGTTTTTTAGTAGAAATAAAAAAAGATATATAATTTCGTTTTTTACAATGATTGCAAGTAATATTTTTAGTGTGCTCATTCCTTATATTATTGGTCGCATGATTGACAGCATTGTTAAAAAACAATTAACGAGCCTTTTACTTTTTAAATATACAGGTGCTTTTTTATTGAGTTTAATAGCGGCTTATTTATTTGAATATATCTGGTCTTATTATTTATTTACAGGTTCAGCTAAACTCCAGCGGGATATGCGCTTAACACTGATGCAGCATTTTTTGCGGATGCGTGCTAGTTTTTATGAAAAGTTTCGAGTCGGCGATTTAATGGCGCGTGCGACCCAGGATGTCCGTGCCATTTCCGATACGGTTGGATATGGCATGATGGTTTTAATGAATGCGACTTTATTTTTAACGACGATTATTGCAACGATGGGGGTTTCGGTTTCGTGGACGATGACTTTATTAAGTCTTTTTCCGCTTATCTTCTTAGCGTATTTATTTGGAAAAGTAGGAAATATGGTGGAAGAACGCTATACGATTGCTCAAAAATCATTCTCCGAGCTAAATAATGATGTTTTAGAAGTTGTTGATGGCACCCGACTCATCCGAGCGTACGCGAAAGAAACAGTCTACCTAGAAAAATTTCAAAAGCAGACGGAAAGTATGCTGAAAAAAAATAATCAAGTAGCAAAAGCCAACGCTTTGTTTGCACCTTTAGTCAAAATATTTATTACTTTAAGCAATGTGATCGGTTTTGGTTACGGTGCTTATCTTGTTTCGAGACAAAACTTGAGTGTGGGGGATATGATTGCTTTCCAAATGTATTTAGGGATGATTGTTTGGCCAATTATTTCTATTGGTGAGCTAACCAATGTGCTTCGTCAAGGAAGTGCCTCAATGATTCGTGTCGAAGAGGTGCTTAACCAAGGCGATGATATGGAAGAAAAAGGTTCAAAAGTTATTGCTTCTAAAAAAGATATTGTCATAAATGATTTGAGTTTTCAATACCCAACCAGTACCAATCATAACTTAAAAAATATCGAAGTTATTATTCCTAAGGGGAAAACATTAGGGATAGTTGGTAAAACAGGATCTGGTAAAACAACACTGCTTCGCCAATTTTTACGCCAGTATCCTTTAGGAGAAGGCGAATTTAAATATGGAACTGATTCGGTTTTAAATTATCAACCTACTCATTTCCAGAGTTTAATTGGTTACGTTCCCCAAGATCATATACTTTTCTCACGGAGTGTGCGCGAGAATATTGCTTTCGGGAAAGAGGGAGCGAGTGATCAAGAAATTATGGAAAGTGTTAAAATTGCCTCCTTTGAAGAAGATTTAGCCAAAATGGACCAAGGATTAGACACCGTGATTGGAGAGAAAGGTGTTTCAATTTCTGGAGGACAGAAACAACGGATTTCGATTGCTCGTGCACTTATAAAAAATCCGGATATTTTAATTTTAGATGATTCCTTATCAGCAGTAGATGCAAAAACAGAACAAAAAATAATTGCTAATATTCAAAATGAACGAGCTGGTAAAACAACTATTATTTCAACACACCGCTTATCAGCGGTCAGGAGAGCAGATGAAATTATCGTGTTAGAAGACGGTCGCATTATTGAGCGAGGAACCCATTTAGAACTATTGGAAAAAAAAGGGTGGTATTATACCCAGTATCTTCGTCAAGAATTGAAAGAAGGTGACGAAGAATGAAAACGGTCAAACGTCTTTTATCCTATATGAAATATGCTAAATATAAATTTATGCTTGGATTTACCTTATTAATTACAGCCGTGATTGCTGATTTATCAGCACCGTTAATTGCCCAACGGGTTATTGATGATGTTATTACTCCAGCTGCACAACAAGGCGAGCTATTTACAGAAGTCCTTATTCGTTTGTTAATCACATACACCCTCTTAATGTTGGCAACGGCTCTCTTGCGCTATATCAGTGCCCTCATACTGACCCAGTCTGCTAATGGAATTGTTAAAGTCATTCGTGATCAAGCTTACCACCATTTGCAAGGCTTGCCGATTCGTTATTTTGATAATCTACCTGCTGGAAAAGTGGTTTCAAGAATCACAAATGACACGGAAGTGCTCAGACAACAATTTTATGTGGCGACCATTGGGACCGTCATGTTGAATGCTCTTTATGTAATAGGGACTTATATTGCGATTTCCCGATTGCATACAGGATTAGGGATAAGCTTATTGATACTTTTACCGATTATATTTATTTGGTACAAATATTACAGTAAATATGCGAGTGCCTTAAGTCGCAAAGAGCGAGAACTTAACAGCGATATTAACGGAAAAATAAATGAATCAGTCCAAGGGATGACGATTGTCCAGGCTTTTCAGCAAGAAGAAAAAATTGAAAAAGAATTTACAACCATCAACGATGAGTGGTTTAAAACCGAACGTAAATATGTCATTCTTGATTCGGCTGCACAGTTTAGTTTAGGAGGGCTTTTACGTCACTTTGCACTTTTATTTATGATGGTTTACTTTTCAACCCAATATATAAATGGTTTCTTAGGTATATCCATTGGTACCTTATATGTGTTTGTAGATTATATTACGCGCCTCTTTGATCCAATCCAAGGTATTATCCAGCAAATGGCTTTTGTGCAACAAGCAATTGCTGCAGGCGAGCGGGTTTTTGAGTTAATCGACCGGCCGGGTGAAAAAGACGAAGTGGCACGCCTGCCTATTGATAAAGGAGAAGTGACCTTTGATCACGTCGATTTTGCTTACAATGATGAAACACCAGTGTTAAAAGATATCAACTTCACAGCTAAACCTGGTGAAACCCTTGCTCTAGTCGGGCATACGGGTTCTGGAAAAAGTTCGGTTATGAACGTATTATTTCGCTTTTATGACCCGCAAAAAGGGCATATAAAAATCGATGGTCACGTTACGACAAAGTATTCCAGAAAAAGTGTTCGACAAGCGATGGGGATTGTCTTACAAGATCCATTCTTGTTTACTGGAACAATTGAGTCAAATATTACTTTAAATGATCCGCAAATTAGCCGTGAGAAAGCAGAAGAAGCACTACGAGCAGTTGGCGGAGGTGATATGTTAACGCACTTTCAACTAGGCATTCAAGAACCAGTTGTTGAAAAGGGTGCTACCTTGAGTTCAGGCCAACGGCAATTAATATCCTTTGCTCGCGCCTTAGCCTTCGATCCAAAAATATTAATATTAGATGAAGCGACATCTTCAATAGATACTGAGACTGAAGAAATCATTCAACATGCGATGGCTGTCCTTAAAGAGGGACGTACGACGTTTATTATTGCTCATCGTCTTTCTACCATTCAACATGCCGAACAGATTTTAGTCTTAGCAAACGGTCAAATTGTTGAGCAAGGAAACCATAGTGAGTTATTAGCAAAAAATGGAAGCTATGCACAAATGTATCATATGCAAAAGAAAGCGAACCAAACGAGTTTATAAAGGCTTTTGGAGTTTAACCTTTGATTAGCCTACAATTGACAAAGTAACTTTGAAAAAATACAATCAACTTATAACGTGAACGAGCGATTTGAAAGGGAGGAAGTTAAATGAGTATGAAAAGAGACATACTAAGTCAGTTAGAAAAAAACTTTTTATTTGCAGTTGTGCGTGGTTCTACACAGGCAGAAGGATATGAAGTATCCAAAGCTGTGTTTGAAGGTGGAATTAAAAATATTGAAGTAACTTTTTCAACCCCGAATGCAGAAAAAGTTATGCGCCAGCTTGCCGATGAATTTGCAGACACAGATATGGTTGTAGGAGCCGGAACTGTTCTAGATGAAGTAGCAGCTCGCATTGCTATTTTAAATGGTTCTAAATTTGTTGTGAGCCCTTCGTTTAACAAAAAAATTGCTAGAATTTGTAATATTTATACCATCCCTTACTTACCAGGTTGTGGCACGATTACAGAAGTATCACAAGCTCTAGAAGCTGGTTGTGAAGTTGTAAAGCTATTTCCAGGAGGCTTATTGGGACCCGGATTTATTAAAGATTTGCACGGACCGATCCCTTGGGTGGAAGCGATGCCTTCAGGTGGTGTTTCTTTAGATAATATGGACCAATGGATTGCGAGTGGTGCGTGGTCAGTTGGTGTTGGGAGCGCCTTAACAAAAAATTTAAAAGACGGTGGTTACGGCGCAGTGACAGCCTCTGCTAAAGAATTTGCCGATAAACTAACCAGTATACGGACTAATTAGATTTCATTTAGAAGATAGCAGGCTGAGGTGTAACCTTAGCCTGTTTATCTTTATATAAGCAGAATGATTGAATTTTCGATATACTGTTGATAAGATTCATAGACAATGAAATAAGGGGTAACGTTATATATGAAAACATTGATCATTATCTCTCATCCTGAACTAACAGAATCACATACACAACAATTTTTAAAAGAAAGCTTACCAGAAGAAAATGTAACGTGGCACCATTTAGAAGCTATTTACCCAGATGAAATTATTAATGTGGAAAATGAGCAAGCTCTCCTACGAGAGCACGATCGTATTATTTTTCAATTCCCTTTTTATTGGTATAGTTCACCCTCTCTATTTAAGAAGTGGCAAGATTTAGTCTTGATAGAAGGATTTGCCCATGGGAAGAAAGGACAGTTTTTAAAAAATAAGGAATGTCAATTAGTTGTTACAACTGGAGTAAACATCAATGCCTACCAGCCCGGTGCCAGCGAACAGTTCACTATCCCTGAATTACTCCGACCTTTTCAAGCAACGATACAGAAATGCCACATGACTTATTTACCACCCTTAGTCATTGCACGTTTTGATTACATGAGTGAGACAGAAAAAAAAGCGTTGCTTATTGACTATCGACAGGTCGTGACGAATGTAAAACTACCTTCTTTAAAAGAAAAAGAAGAATGGTTTAAGCAAGAGTTAAATGGACTTGGTAAAGAGGGCTTTTCAACTGAAAACCAACATTTAGTGGATTTGTTAATTGCTCAAATGGAAGAAAATAGGGAGCAGTTGGATGATTTAAACTGGACGCTTGAAGAAATGAAGGAGTAAATGATGGAACAAAAAGACTGGATGCTTGAACAAATAAACAAATTAGCAGAAGAAAGCCAGGATTATAGACAAATAGCACTGTATCAAGCGTTTGTGGATTTAATAAACGAACAATATAGAAGAATTGAGATGACACAAGGTGAAATAGACGGCCGAATGTGGAGCCGTAATCAATGGGATCGTCAGTCTTAGAAAAGGAGGAAGAAAAAGATGGAGAAATCCTTGTTTACATTTATTGAAGTTGAAACAAGCAATGCAACGGAATCGCTTGTCTGTGATCCGAAAACGGGTCTATGTGTGTTGCCTGAAACCAACAATAGGGATGAGAAAAAAGCTGTAGAAAAGAGTGATGAGGATGAGTAAAATAAATCTCTACTATGTAACAGATCCACTCTGCTCTTTTTGCTGGGCCTTTGAGCCAACCCTGAGAAAATTTAGATATGAGTATGCCGACTATATTGATCATGATTTAACCGTTATGGGTGGCATGATTGAAAACTGGGAAACTTATAATGGTGATGGAGCTAATGGTATTCAAACGGCCGTGGACGTGGCAGAACATTGGCGTGAAGTTGGAGATTTTACACGGATGCCAATCGATGGTCGCGTCTGGCTAGATGAACCCATTGCTTCTTCCTATCCAAGTTCGCAAGTCTATCAAATTATTCGTCGAGATTTTCCAGACAAAGCAGACTTATTCTTACGTAAGTTGCGCGAAAGAGTCATGCTTCACAATCAAGACATTTCAAAAAGTTCGGTCTTGGCTATCTTATTAGAAGATTTAGGTTTTGATTCCCGAGCAGTATTAAGTGCAGCAGAATCATTTGAAGGCCGCAGCTTATTAAGCAGTGATTTAAGTTTAGCTAGTGCGCTTTCAGCAACAGGATTTCCTACTGTGGTTTTCGTGAATGAAGCGAATCAAGGCGTAAAAATTGTCGGTGCACAACCTTATGAAGGATTGGTGGCTGCTTTAAAACAGATACTTAGAGTTGAAACCTTGAAGCCCATGCCGGTTCCGAGTTTAGATATTGTGATGAAAACAACGCCGCTTTTAATGAGTCGTGAAATTGAAGTGCTTTATAACTTATCAGAAACAGAAGTTGAAGGTTTTGTTCATTTAACTATGGGGCATGATAGTGTTGAAACGGGTCAGATACTCGGTCAAACTTATTACAAGGCGGTTTAAGTGGGATGAAGACGAGTTTAAGAGAAAAGGAAAATATTTTTCAAGCTCTTTATATTGTTGCTATTGTCTTATTAAAACGTAAATACGGTATGTTACTAAATGACTATGAAAATATTATCTTTGTTTTTCTAGCTGCTTTAGGACTTTATCTGATTCATTGGCTATTGACCAAATTTTCTAAAAGTGAAAACCAGCTGGATGACTGGGAAGAAAAGCTAGATATTATGACAATTGTTATTTATGGTTTTGGTTTACTCCTCTTAAAATGGTTACAAGTTATGAGTGTTCGGATCATGCTCTTGGTAGGTGGCTTACTTATAGCAATCAATGTCATGATTAAATATAAAAGAAGAAGTATAAAGAAAAAAATGGATGCTCACTGAGCATCCATTTTTTTATACATACAAACGATAAACGTAATCATCCATAAAAAATCCTTTTCCTATATCAGAAATAATCGCATCGACACGTTGAAAACCGATTTTTTCGTAAAATAAAATAGCCGAGGGATTATACTTATTAACAGTTAGTTCCAAATATTTTTTTCCTTCTAAACGTGTTTTGTTCTTTAAGTAGCTGATAATAGAGTGACCATAGCCTCGACCACGAACCTCTTTGTATAAGTAAATTTTACTCAAAAAAAAGGATTCTCTTTTTGTTTCAAGGGCTAGGTACCCAATGGCTTTGTGTTCCAACTGAATAATATAGTAATCAACGTTCACGAAATCTTCTAGAATCCTTTCTTTTGATTGAATTGTTGCTAACATGTAAGCGACTTGCTGGTCACCGATAATAGGGCGGTAATGTTCTCGCCAAATTGTGGTAGCCATATTGGCGACTGTCTCTGCTTGCGTATTATTTCTAGCTGAAATAAGTGTTAGCATCATTTATACCAATTTAATTAAGAAATATTTTTTCTTACCACGTCGTACAATGATAAAGCGATTTTCGAATGAATTTTCTGCCGTGATGACAAAATTTGTATCCGTAACTTTATCGCCGTTAATTGTAATAGCACCATTGGTGATATCTTCACGGGCTTGACGACGTGAAGGTTCAATGCCCAAATTAACCAACCAAGTGACTAAGTTTTGCTCTGTCAGGTGTGATTCAAATGTCGGCATATTTTTGAAACCTTGTTCAATCTCCTTGGCATTTAATTCTTTTATGTTACCAGTAAAGAGTGCTTCCGTGATTTTTAATGCATCTTCCAAGGCTTGCTGTCCGTGGACAAAACGTGTCATTTCAGCTGCTAATGTTTTTTGTGCTTCGCGTTTATGAGGTTCTGTTTCGATTTTTTCCGCTAAAAGATCTATTTCTTCTTTAGATAAGAAGGTAAAGTATTTTAAGTATTTAACAATATCACGGTCATCTTGGTTAACCCAGAACTGATAAAATTCATACGGTGTAGTCATTTCTGGATCTAACCAGATTGCACCACCCGCGGTTTTACCAAATTTAGTTCCGTCAGCTTTAAGCATCAAAGGTATGGTTAAACCAAAGGCTTTAGCTTCTGGACCGACCTTTTTACGAATAAGCTCTAAACCAGCTGTAATATTTCCCCACTGATCAGCGCCACCCACTTGTAGTTGTATATCATAATGATTATAGAGGTGCAAATAATCCATAGACTGCAAAATTTGATAAGAAAACTCAGTAAAAGAAATGCCTGTTTCTAAGCGACTTGAAACAATGTCTTTTGCTAACATTGTGTTGATATTGAAGTTTTTACCAAAGTCACGTAAAAAGTCAAGTAAGGATAAGTCCTTTGTCCAGTCAAGGTTATTTACAAGACGGATCTGTGAATCTGATTCTCCTGCTTTGAATAGCTTTTGCATTTGGATTGTAATTTTTTCAGCATTGTAAGCAACTTGTTCTTCCGTTTGCGAAACGCGCTCTTCTGATTTACCACTTGGATCTCCGATTGAACCGGTTGCGCCACCAATTAGAATAACGGGTTTATGACCAGCCAATTGGAATCGTTTCAAGATCATAAAAGGGATTAAGTGCCCAATGTGCATACTTGAACCAGTCGCATCGATCCCACAATATAACCCAATTTTCTTTTCTTCTACTAACTGTTGGAGTCCTTCTTCATCGGTTTGTTGGTTAATGGCGCCGCGCCATTGTAATTCTTCTATAATATTCATTTTATCTCTCCTCTATATTTATAAAACAAAAAAAGCCCCTGACAGTATTGTCAGGGACGATAATTTACCGTGGTACCACCCAGATTGTTTCCCCAATAGGAAAACCTCTTATGCATATAACGGTGCTAACCGTTCCTTCAAGAAAGTTCAAGAGTGTAATTCAGTATAAGATTGCACCGGTTCTCACCATTCACCGATTCTCTATCTGCTGCAAAGCTTCTACCTACTGGGTTCCGTCATAACTTTAAACTTTTTCAATTGATTTTATTATAGCCAACACCCTGTAGTGAGTCAACCATTTTAACAATTGCAACATAAGTCCCGCAATATTACAGATTTATTACATTGTAACTACAAGTTGACTATATCCACTTATTCACAAAAAAAATATGCTATGATTCATAACGTTAAAGCAAACAAATAATGTCAAGAAGACACCTATAAATAAACATAACATTCGGAGGTATGAAATTGAAAAAGAAACTAATGACAGTACTACTAACTAGCTCAATGCTTGCAACCAGTATGATGGCACCAATGACGGCTTCCGCAGATGAATTAACAGATAATATTACTAAACAAGATCAAAAATTAGAAGAGATAAAAGGAAGTATTTCTTCCGCTCAAGAACTATTATCAGCTGTTCAAGCTGAACTTGCTGCTACTGAAGCGCGAGCAAATGAACTACTTGCACAACGTGACGAAGCGCAAACTAAAATAGAAGAATTAACAAAAGAAATTGAAAAACTTCAAGCTATTATTGATAAACGTGAAGACCAATTAAAAGACCAAGCACGTTCTGTACAAGTAAACGGATCAAATACAAACTATATGAACTTTGTTTTTGCATCGGAATCTCTAACCGATCTATTTGCTAGAGTAGATGTTGTTGCAACTATGGTTTCTGCTAATAAGGACATGGTTGAACAACAAGTAGCTGACCAAAACTTAGTTGAAGAAAAGAAAGCTTCTTCAGAAGAAAAATTAAGTGAAATTATTGGAATGTCAAGTGAGTTAGAAGAACTAAAAGCTGATTTAGAAATCAAGAAAATTGAAGAAGAAAGTGCGATTGCAGCATTGAATGCTAATAAAGCAACTGTACAAGCTGACCGCGACCGTTTTGTAGCTGAAAAAGAAGCAGCAGACCGTCGTGCAGCAGAAGAAGCAGCACGTTTAGCAGCAGCTGAAGCAGCAGCCGTTGCCGCAGCAGAAGAAGCAGCGCGCGCTGCTCAAGCACCAGCAATTGAAAGTGTGACAGAAGTTGCATCAACTAACTATGCACCATCAATTCATACAGTAGAAAATACAGTAGAAGTAAGTGAATCGCAAGTTGTAGAAGAGCAAGTGGTAGAAAACGTAGCAGCAGCAGCGCCAACTCAAACGGCAACTCCTGCACCAGTTCCTGCGCCAGCTCCGACACCAGCACCAGCACCAGCACCCTCTTATAGTGGAAACGTTGTTTCAGAAGCATATAAATATCTTGGCGTTCCTTATGTATGGGGTGGAAGAACACCAGCAGGATTTGACTGCTCAGGATTTACTAGTTATGTCTATAAACAAGCTTACGGCATTGATATCGGCGGTTGGACTGTACCACAAGAAAATGCAGGTACAAGAATTAGTGTTTCTCAAGCACAAGCTGGAGATTTACTATTTTGGGGTTCAGCAGGTAGCACTTACCACGTAGCAATTTCTCTTGGTGACGGATCATACATCCATGCACCATTTGAAGGAAGAAACGTTGAAGTTAACTATGTAAAATACTTTACACCAGATTTTGCAGTTCGCGTAAACTAATCGTTCAATAAAAAGTAGTCCTCTTGAGGGCTACTTTTTTTATCGAGAGGAATTTTGAAAACACCAAACAATCAAGAGCTTTGTATGGTAAAATAGATTGTGCATATATAATTCTAAGGAGGCACTCATTCGTGTTTAATAAAAAAGAAACGTTTTATATTACGACCCCGATTTATTATCCAAGTGGAAAACTCCACATTGGCAATTCTTATACAACTATTGCGTGCGATGTTATGGCGCGCTATAAGCGACTACAAAATTTTGATGTTTATTATTTAACTGGAACAGATGAACACGGTCAAAAAATTGAGAATAAAGCAGAAGAGCTTGGTATTTCCCCTCAAGCGTATGTTGATGGAATGGCTAAGGAGATTCAAGCCTTATGGAAAACGTTAGACATATCTCATGATAAATTTATCCGTACGACTGATAAAGAACATGTTATTGCAGTTCAAGCGATGTTTGAACGATTAGTTGAACAAGATGACATTTATTTAGGTGAATATGAAGGTTGGTATTCTGTTTCTGATGAAGAGTTCTTCACGGAAACACAATTAGCTGAAGTTTATAAAGATGAAACTGGTAAAGTAATTGGTGGTCTTGCACCAAGTGGCCACGAAGTAGAACTTGTTAAGGAGGAATCTTATTTCTTCCGCATGGGCAAGTATGCAGATCGCCTGTTGAAGTACTATGAAGATCATCCCGACTTTATTCAACCTGAATCACGAAAAAATGAAATGATTAATAATTTTATTAAGCCTGGATTAGAAGATTTAGCCGTTTCTCGGACAACTTTTAAATGGGGAATACCCGTTAAACGTAACCCCAAACATGTCGTTTATGTCTGGATTGATGCTCTGTCAAACTACATTACAGCCCTTGGGTATGGTTCAGAAGATGACCGTCTCTATCAAAAATACTGGCCGGCAAACGTTCATATGGTTGGAAAAGAAATTGTTCGTTTCCACACAATCTATTGGCCGATTATGCTGATGGCATTGGATATACCTTTACCAAAACAAATCTTTGGTCATGGTTGGTTGCAAATGAAAGATGGTAAAATGTCAAAATCTAAAGGAAACGTTGTTTATCCGGAACCGCTTGTTGAACGTTATGGCTTAGATGCTTTGCGTTATTATTTAATGCGAGAAGTGTCTTTTGGTAGTGACGGTGTCTTTACTCCTGAAGATTATATTAATCGCATCAACTTTGACCTTGCAAATGATTTAGGAAACCTATTAAATCGAACGATTGCCATGATTAATAAATATTTAGGTGGCAGTATTCCAAAATGGGCACAATCTAAAACAGCTTTCGATAGCGATTTAGAACAAATAACTGAAACCGTCATTGAAATGTATACAGAGTCTATGGATAAAATGCAATTTAGCCTAGCACTATCAGAAGTTTGGCGTTTGATTTCACGCGCCAATAAATATATTGACGAAACGCAGCCTTGGGTATTAGCGAAAGACGAAACACGTCAAGAAGAACTGGAAAGTGTCATGGTTCATTTAGCAGAAGTACTGCGAATCACAGCAATTCTTTTATCCCCGTTCATGACAGTTGCTCCTCAAAAAATATTTGAGCAATTAGGGCTTAACTTTGAAACGGATGCAACATGGAGTCATTTGCAATTTAACCAATTCCCAGAAGGAACGCAAGTTGTCAAAAAAGGAACACCAATCTTCCCACGTTTGGATCAAGAAGCAGAAGTTGCATTCTTAAAAGAGCAAATTGCTCAAAATAGTGGAACTGTAGAAGAAGAACAAGCGGTAGAGGAATGGAATCCAGCAGAGACGAAACTTATTTCTGAAAAGGATAAAGAAATTAAGTATGAAGATTTTGATAAAGTTGAATTAAAAGTAGCTGAAGTAATTGATTGCCAAAAGGTAGTTGGTGCTGATAAGCTGTTGAAGTTTCGCTTAGATGCTGGTGATGAAGGGCATCGTCAGATTTTGTCTGGTATCGCTGAATGGTATCAAGATCCGGCCTTCTTTATTGGTAAGAAAGTTATCATTGTAGCGAACTTGAAAGTACGTAAGATGAGAGGCGAAATTAGCCAAGGAATGATTCTTTCAGCAGAAAAAGATGGAGAATTACAAGTTATCTTTGCACCAGAAGAAGCTGTAAATGGCTCTGTAGTTGCTTAAAATAAAGGGTTGGTGCTATTGAAGCATCAGCCCTGTTTTCATGTATAATAACGGCAGATTAATGAGATGAAAAGGAGCTGAATACAATGCTTTTTGATACGCATTGTCATTTAAATGTAGAAGCATTTGATAAAGACCTTGTTGAAACACTAAAACGCGCTAAAGAAGCGAATGTTGAACGTTTAGCAGTCGTTGGTTTTGACCCCGGAACAATAAAAAAATCTTTAGCACTAAGTGCGGAATATCCAGAAATATATAGTATTATCGGCTGGCATCCTACAGAAGCCGGAAGCTATACTTCAGAAGTAGAAGAAAATTTAAAAACTTTATTGAAAAATAAACGGGTCGTTGCGATGGGTGAGATGGGATTAGATTACTATTGGATGGAAGACTCCAAGGAAATACAAGAAGAAGTCTTTCGTAAGCAAATAAAGGTTGCTAAAGAGTTAAATCTACCTATATCCATTCATATGCGCGATGCGATTGCTGATACCTATCGGATTTTGAAAGATGAAGATGTTTCAACAATTGGTGGGATTATGCATAGTTATAGTGGGGATGTGACTTATATGAAGAAGTTCCTTGATTTAGGGATGCATATTTCATTAAGCGGCGTGGTGACTTTTAAGAAAACGACAGAAGTGCATGAAGTAGCACAAGCAGTGCCTTTAGATCGGCTTCTGATTGAAACCGATTCTCCGTATCTGGCACCCGTTCCTTATCGCGGTAAACGCAACGAACCGGCTTACGTAGCTTATGTAGCCAAACGGGTCGCGGATTTACGTGGGATGAGTGTCGAGGACTTAGCACTTGCTACAACACGTAATGCGAATAAACTATTTAGATTGGAAGACCTATGAAAGTAAAAGAAATTATTGTAGTAGAAGGTAAAGACGACACAGCGCGAATTAAATTAGCGGTAGAGGCTGATACAATTGAAACGAATGGATCAGCCATTGATGATAGAGTTATTCAGCGAGTAGCCTTGGCGCAAGCTACCCGAGGCGTTATTGTGCTAACAGACCCCGATTTCCCAGGCGGAAAAATACGTGAAACCCTTACACAGAGCGTTCCAGGTATAAAGCACGCTTTTTTAAGAAAACAAGACTGCCAGTCGCCAAAAGGAGGCAGTCTTGGCGTTGAGCATGCCTCCATAGAAACAATTCAAGAAGCGTTGAAAAATGTCCACACACCACATAAAGAAGCTGAAATTGAAGATTTGAAGCCTTTCTTTATACAACTCGGCTTAATCGGACAAAGTCATTCCGCCTGGTACCGAGAACAGCTCGGTGATGAGTTAGGGATTGGCTATACGAATGGCAAGCAATTTATTAAACGCGTTCAAATGTTTCAAATTACTAAAGAAGAAATTCTTACAGCTATGAAAAAAATTGATCGTGCATTACCAGTTGAAAAAAGAGGAGTGAATAGCTTTGACAGATAATTATATTGCAACACCAGATCGAACCAAGCAGATATTGAAAAAATATGGGTTAAGTATGAAAAAGAGCTTAGGTCAAAACTTCCTTGTTGAACCAAGTATTTTGACGGAAATGCTCGAAGCCGGGAAGATTGATAAAAATACGGTTGTAATTGAAATTGGTCCAGGAATCGGTGCGCTAACAGAATGTTTGGCCCAAGCAGCCAAAAAAGTAGTTGCCTTTGAGATTGACCGCCGATTAGAGCGAATCTTAAAGAAAGAATTAGCCGCTTACGATAATATTGAATTTATTTTTCAAGATATTTTACAGGTAGATTTAGAAGCGGTATTTGCAGAGCACTTCGAACCGACTGATCGTATCGTTGTAGCAGCGAACTTGCCTTATTATATTACGACTCCTATTATTATGAATTTTATCGAAGCAAATTTACCTGTTGACGCTTACGTCATGATGATGCAAAAGGAAGTAGCAGAGCGGATGACTGCATCACCAAGTTCAAAAGATTATGGATCATTAACCATTGCAATTGATTATTATACAGAGGCTGAAATTGCCTTTATTGTACCTAGAACCGTTTTTATACCTCAACCTAATGTTGACTCAGCTGTTTTATATTTAAAACGTCGAGAAACACCAAAAGTATCCGTTGATGATGAGGTATTTTATTTTAAACTGACGAGAGGTTCCTTCCAACAAAGACGCAAAACTTTGTGGAATAACTTAATGGCTATGTTTGGTAAAGCAGACGAAATAAAGGAAGTATTACGAAATGCGCTCGAAGTGACTCATATCGAACCTAGTAGACGAGCAGAAACATTATCAATTGAAGAGTTTGCAAATCTAGCAAATGAATTAAATAAATATTCCATTCTAGAACAGAACTAAAAGACTTGTCAAGAAATACGTCCTATGTTATACTTGAAAATTTTATAAAATTATGGTATACTGCTTGCTAGTGAGGTGAAGGATATATGCCGAGAAGCTTGATGGAAATCAAAGAGGAGTTAGACAATCGTTTAGGTAAGAAAGTATTGTTAACTGCTCAAGCAGGTAGAAAGCGTAAAACAGAAAGAAAAGGTGTGCTACGTGAGACCTATCATTCTGTGTTTGTTGTTGATCTAGATCAGGAAGAAAATGCTTTTGAACGTGTTTCATATAGTTATGCAGATGTCTTAACTTCTTCAGTAGAAATTTCTTTCTATAATGAAGAGACAAGCCAATACGCATAATCTCTCGTTTTAATTATTCTAATAACCAAACAAGAGTCAGACTTTCGTTTACGAAAAACTGACTTTTTTGTTTGCCTACAATTCAGTGCAAGTAACTCTTTTTCTTTATAAATAGTAGTCAATCGTGTAGTATAAGGAGAAAGGAGGGGAATAAATATGGAATGGATCGAACGAGCACCTGCTAAAATTAATTTAACCTTAGATGTGCTTTTTAAAAGAGATGATCAGTATCATGAGCTTGAAATGATTATGTCATCGGTTGACTTGGCCGACCACTTGACTTTTACCCCTTTGGTAGAAAATAAAATAGAAGTTTATACAAATAAAGCTTTTTTACCCGTTGACCGTCGGAACCATGTGTATCAAATTATTAAATTAGTCAAAGAGAAATATGGAATTAAAGAAGGCATGTTAGTCGAAATTGAAAAAATGATTCCAGTAGCCGCTGGACTCGGTGGTGGCAGTACGGATGCTGCTGCTACATTAAGGGCTTTAAATCAGTTATGGAGCTTAGAATTATCAACAAAAGAATTAATTGATTTAGGGATGTTAGTGGGGACCGATGTTCCATATTCTATTACCGGGGGGACTGCATTTGTATCTGGGCGTGGTGAAAAGGTTCGTCCGATTCGTTCACTACCTCCCTGCTGGATTGTGTTAGCTAAACCACGTATTAGCGTCTCTACTAAAACAGTTTTTCGTTCTTTAGAAGCGGATAAACTCAACTATGAACCAAAATCTCGAATTGTAGAAAAGGCGATTGAAGAAGGCGACTACAAACAAATGGTAACAAATTTAAGTAATGCGCTGGAGGCAGTAACCTTTGAACGGCATCCCCAATTGAAACAATTAAGTGATCGGATGTTACGATATGGGATGGATGGTGTTACTATGAGTGGAAGTGGGCCAACTATTATCGGTTTCAGTCAAAATTATTCACGCGCGCGTCGTGTCTATAATAGTCTACGCGGTTTTTGTGAAGAAGTTTATATTGTTCGAACCCTAAAATAAGAGTGTGTTGCAAACAAGTTTTGTTTGAGCACACTCTTATTTTGTTTGATATAAGAAGAAGTTGTTGACGAGATAAGCAACGTATGCTAAAGTAACTAAGTTGGTAAATAGGAATCATTACGATTTATAAAATAGGAGGAGAGATAAGATGAATCTCTTAAAAAAATTAGTTCCCCTTTTGGTGGTGCTGTTAGCAGCATGCGGAGTGCAGACTGGAGACCAAGAGGACGATGGACAACTTAATATTGTCGCAACCTTTTATCCGGTCTATCATTTTACGAATCAAGTGGTCGGCGAAAATGGACACGTAACGGTTCTGCTAGGTGCAGGTCAAGATACGCATAATTACGAACCGACGCCAAAAGACATGGCAGCTATTTCAGAAGCCGATGTGTTTGTTTACAGCAGCGAATATATGGAAACTTGGGTCCCAGCAGTTTTGGAGACATTAAAAGAAAGTGATGTAAAAATAATAGAAGCTGCCGAAGATCTTACTTTTTATGAAGCAGAGTCAGATGACGAAGAAGAACACACGGAAGATGACGGTCACAACCATGCTGTTGATCCCCACGTTTGGCTAGATCCTCTATATGCGAAGCGGATGGTAGAAACGATCTCATCGGTTATCCAAACAGTTGATCAAGAAAATAGAGAAGTTTATCAGGAACAGACTGCAACTTTTGTACAGGAATTAGAAACTTTGGATGAAGAGTATCAAGCGGCTTTTGAAGCAGCTCATAATCGAACCTTTGTAACCCAACATGCAGCTTTTGGTTATTTAGCAAGACGCTACAATCTTGAAGAGATTGCTATATCATCTCTAACCTCTAATCAAGAAGCTAGTCCAGCAAAACTAGCTGAAATTACCAAGTATATTCAAGACAATAACGTTGAAGTTATCTATTATCAAAATACAGGTAATGCGAGTTTAGCAGAAGCTGTAGCGAATGAAACAGGTATAGAAAAAGAAATATTAAGTGCAATTGAAGGTGTCACAGACGAAGAACAAGCGTCTGGAATTGATTACCTATCAATTATGCGTGATAATTTACAGGCCTTAAAGAAAACCATTAAATAAACAGGAGGAAGCTAAATGGACTATATCAAAGTAGAGAATTTGGCATTCTCCTATGATGCTGAGCCAGTATTACAAGACATTAACTTTACTGTTAAAGCAGGCGAGTTTGTTATTCTAACCGGAGAAAATGGCGCTGCTAAATCAACCTTACTCAAAAGTGTCTTGGGACTCTTAAAACCCCAAGAAGGAACTGCAAAAATAGCTCCAACAAATATTCATGGGAATAAAATGATGGTAGGCTATGCTCCTCAGCAAATCTCTTCCTTTAATATTGGTTTTCCAAGTAAGGTTTTGGAATTTGTTGAATCGGGGCGTTATCAAAACAATCGTTGGTTTAAACGATTAGACCAAGAAGATAAAGAACATGTTAGAAAAGCTCTGGAATCAACGGGAATGTGGGATTTACGCCATAAAAAAATTGGCGAACTTTCTGGAGGACAAAAACAACGGATTGCCTTAGCACGAATTTTTGCTACGGATCCTGACCTTTTTGTTTTAGACGAACCGACAACCGGTATGGATAAAGAGTCACGCGAACGCTTCTATCGGCTGTTGCGACATAACTCAAAAGTTCATAACAAGGCAATCTTAATGGTGACCCATGAACATGAAGACATTAAAACGTATATGGATCGCCAAATTATTTTGAGACGGAAGGAGGATTCGCCATGGAGGTGTTTTTCTATGGATTCATGCAGCGGGCGTTCCAAGCCTCAACCTTAATTGCGATGATTGCACCGATTCTAGGATTGACGCTTATTTTACGTCGGCAATCCTTATTAGCAGATACATTATCACACGTCTCTCTAGCAGGAATTGCTCTAGGGATGTTAATTGGTATTAACCCAACCTTTACAACTATTTTTGTGGTCATTTTAGTAGCAATCGGGATTGAATATTTGCAAGATGTTTTTCAAGGCTATTCAGAAATTTCGATTGCAATCTTGATGTCTACGGGGATGGCAATCGCCTTAGTATTAATGAGTTTCGTATCTGGGCAACAAACGGCTAATATTGAGCAATTTTTATTTGGTTCGATTGTAACCATCGATAAAGACCAAATTACGACTTTACTTGTTTTGACGGTTGTAGTAGTAGCGCTTTATGTTATTTTTAATCGTCCGCTGTATGTTCTCCTCTTTGACGAAGCTACGGCAGCAACAGCCGGTCTTCCAGTACGGCAAATATCTTTATTTATTTCTGTTATTACAGGTGTGGCTATTTCCTTAATTATGCCCATTACGGGTTCTTTATTAGTTTCAGCTATTTTAGTTTTGCCGTCAGCGATTGCTATGCGGTTGGTTAACAGTTTTAAAACGGTTATCTTATTAGGCACGGTCATTGCTTTAATTGGTATGTATGGTGGACTTTATCTGTCTTATGATTTAGGTACGCCGCCAGGAGCAACGATTACCTTAATGTTTGTTTTAATATTTGTAATAACTGGTATTTTTAAAAGAATCCAAACAAAATTAAAATGAATGCAATAGGATACGAAAAAGAGTGGCCGGATTTTGATCTGGTCACTCTTTTTGTAGTGATTTAATTAAATAAGTGACGTTGTGTTCTTTACTTTTTAAAGTATAATTATAAGTAGGCTATAATTTGTTAATGATAGATAGAAAAAGGAGGAAAAGTTATGGTAAAAAATGAAGAAAATGTGCCTCAAGGGTCAAAAAGAAAGAAAAAGAAGCTTCAGTTCCCAACTGCTTTTACAGTATTATTTATTATTCTAGTCTTAGCAGCGGGGCTAACATACTTAGTTCCAGCAGGTCAATATTCAAAAATGGAGTACGTAGAGGCCGAAAATGAATTTGTAGTGGTCAATCCTGAGGGTGAATCTACAAGTGTTCCAGCCACGCAAGAAGCCCTTGATGATTTAAATATCAAAATGGACTTATCTAAATTTACAGATGGTAGTATCAAAAAACCAATCGCAGTGCCAGATACTTATCAAGAAATAGAACAAAACCCACAAGGACCGCTTGACGTGATTATGGCACCGGTAATAGGGGTTATGGACACCGTTGATATCATGGTATTTGTCTTGATACTTGGTGGTATTATCGGCATGATTAATAAATCGGGAGCATTTGATGCGGGTATAGCCGCTTTATCTAAGAAAACAAAAGGCAAAGAATTTCTTCTCGTTGTATTTGTATCAGCACTTATAGCAATTGGAGGGACCACCTTCGGCCTGGCTGAAGAAACGATTGCACTCTATCCCATCTTGATGCCCATTTTCCTAGCAAGTGGATATGATGCTATTGTGGCAATTGCGGCCGTTTATTTGGGTAGTTCTGTAGGAACCATGTTCTCGACTGTGAATCCATTCTCGGTTGTAATCGCTTCCAACGCGGCGGGTATCTCCTTTAATGAAGGGCTAACCTTTAGATTAGTGAGCTTAATCTTAGCCATGATTATTACCCTTGTTTACATCTATATCTATGCTAAAAAAATTAAAGCAGATCCAACAAAATCACTCGTCTATGATGATCATAAGCGAATAGAAGAAAGATTTTTAAAGGATTATAATCCGGACCAAGTGGCGCCTTTTAACTGGAGAAGAGTGCTCATCCTGTTAGTATTTTTAGGTGCCTTTCCCATAATGGTTTGGGGCGTTTCAACAGGTGTTTGGTGGTTCCCAGAAATGTCAGCTTTATTCTTAACAGTTGTATTTATTATCGCGTTTGTTTCTGGATTCTCAGAAAAAGAATCAGTCAACACCTTTGTAGAAGGAGCCGCAGATCTAGTTGGGGTGGCTCTTATCATTGGAGTCGCACGCTCCATTAACATTGTGATGGATAACGGAATGATCTCAGATACGCTGCTTTATTATACCTCTTCTATTGTTAAAGGAATGAGCGGTGGGTTATTTGCATCGGTTCAGATGATATTATTTAGTATATTAGGATTCTTTGTACCATCCTCATCTGGACTTGCTGTTTTATCGATGCCAATTATGGCACCACTTGCTGATACAGTAAATGTTTCTCGCGATATCGTCGTCAGTGCTTATAACTGGGGTCAAGGTTGGATGGCATTTATCACTCCAACCGGTCTTATCCTTGCTACCCTTGAAATGGTAGATGTTACCTATGACAAATGGCTAAAATTTGTTTTACCACTGATGGGAATTATTGGTGTATTTGCAATGATCATGCTAGCACTACAAACGATTTTATAAAAAAGGAGAGAGTATAAATGAATCAAGACAAAATTGTTGAAAGATTTAAACGATATATTGCTGTCGATACAAAATCAGATGAAAATTCTGAAACAGTCCCTAGTACTAAAGGACAATTAGAACTTGGCAAAATAATAGTAGAAGAATTAAAAGAAATTGGGCTTGATAACGTGGTGCAAGATGAAAATGGTTACGTGTATGCCACACTTCCTTCTAATACCAATAGAGAAGTGCCAACAATCGGATTTATCGCACACTTTGATACAAGTCCCGATTTAGATGGTAAGGTGATGAACCCACAAATTGTAGACTACCAAGGTGGCGATATAAAATTAAATGACAAATACGCAATTACGGTCGAGGCCTTTCCGGAATTAGCAGAACTCAAAGGCCAAACACTTATTACGACAGATGGCACCACACTCTTAGGTGCAGATGACAAGGCTGGTATAGCCGAAATAATGGATGCGATGGAATATTTAATTAATAATCCTTCTATTGAGCATGGAACAATAAAAGTAGGCTTTACACCAGATGAGGAGATAGGCCGAGGTGCAGACCTTTTTGATGTTAAAGGATTTGGGGCAGATTTTGCTTATACCATGGATGGTGGCCCGCTTGGGGAATTGCAATATGAAAACTTCAACGCTGCAAGTGTCAAGATACACATACAAGGTAAGAATGTTCATCCCGGCACAGCAAAAAACGTGATGATCAACGCCCTTAAAGTAGCATTAGAAATTGACACCATGCTCCCAAGCGTAGAAGTGCCTGAACACACTGAAAATTATGAAGGCTTCTACTTATTAGATAGTATTACGGGAACAGTTGATGAGGCGCAAGTAGCCTATATAATTAGAGATTTTTCGATGGAAGCATTTGAAAATAAAAAAACCTTTATAAAAGATATCGTTGAATTTTTAAACAAGAAATATGGAAACATTATCACAATTGAAGTAACAGATAGTTACTATAATATGAAAGAGAAAATAGAACCGTATATGGAAATTATCGACCTTGCGGAGCAATCCATGAAGGATATTAATATTACTCCTGATATAAAACCTATTAGAGGCGGTACAGATGGGGCTAGACTATCTTATATGGGGCTTCCAACGCCGAATCTATTTGCAGGGGGATATAATTTCCACGGAAGATTTGAATTTATCCCAATTGAAAATATGAAACTAGCATCAAAATTAATTGCTAAGATAGCAGAAAATGCAGCAAAAAATAGTTAAGGAGGGATTTATGATGCAAAAACTAAGGGATTTAAAACCAGAAAGAGTTTTTTATTATTTTGAAGAGATCACTAAGATTCCGAGATGTTCCGGATCTGAAAAGCAAATAAGCGATTATCTAAAAAAAGTAGGCGAAGACCTCGGACTAAAAGTAATCCAAGACGAACTGAACAATATTATTATTAAAAAGCCTGCTACAAAAGGTTATGAAAATTCAGAAGGAATTATTCTACAAGGCCATATGGATATGGTGTGCGAAAAAGAAGAACAAGTTGACCATGATTTTTCAACAGATTCCATCGATTTAATTGTAGAAGATGGATTTATTAAGGCGAATGGCACGACACTAGGTGCAGATAATGGTATTGCAGTTGCAATGGGGCTTGCAATCTTAGAAGATGATCGTCTTGAACACCCCATGCTCGAATTATTGATTACTACTTCAGAAGAAACCGATATGAGCGGCGCATTAGGTCTAAAACCAAATGTTTTAAAAGGAACGAGACTCTTAAACCTGGATTCAGAAGAAGAAGGCTTTCTCACTGTAGGGTCGGCAGGGGGAGAACTGATCAAAGCAACAGTAAGTACCGAAGAAGACTCAGTTTCTGGTTACCAAGCACTTACTATTTCAGTTACTGGTTTAAATGGTGGACATTCTGGAATGGAAATCGATAAAAATAGAGCGAATGCATTAAAAGTTTCTCTGAATATTTTAAAAACCTTGCAGGAAGAAATAGCTATCAAATTGGTGTCTATTGATGGTGGGACTAAAGACAATGCCATTCCAAGACAAATGAAAATAGTCATCGGGGTTAAAGAAGAGGACTTAGAAAAACTAGAAGCATCAGTAACTAAAATCGAAACACAACTTAAAAATAAATGGGTGGAAGAAAATCCGCAAATTCTTTTAGACAAACCGACTGGTTTACAAAAAGCGTTGAGACAAATCGATTTGGAAAATATCCTGTATCTTTTAGAACAGCTCCCAACAGGTGTGCATACTTGGTTAGCAGATAGCGAAAATACGGTAGAAAGTTCAAGTAATCTTGCGATTGTTCATACTGAAAAAGGCAAAATAACCCTATCTATTTCTACAAGAAGCTCGAGTGAACGTATTTTAAATGCTATGAGAGAGCAAATTACTAAAGATATAGAAAAAGTTGGAAGCTTTCATATTTCAGGTGGTTATCCTGAATGGGAATACAAAGCAGAGTCAAAACTCAGAGAAAAAGCAGTTGAACTCTATCAAAAAATGTATGGGACTGAGATGAAAGTCATTGTTATACACGCTGGTTTAGAAAGTGGTGCACTTAAAAAGACTTATCCTAACCTTGATGTTGTTTCTTTTGGACCTGATATGTTTGATGTACATACACCTAAAGAAAAATTAAGTATCGCATCTACGAAAAGAAGTTATGAATACCTTGTAGAGCTTCTTAAAGGTTTAAAATAAAAATGACGTCTATTCCGGTCAAAATGTCTAATTTAGATTTAGTTAAGATTGTTTTCTTATTTAAATACGAACAATTAATATAAAAAAACTATCATTTTCAAGAATTTACCGATATACTGTTGATAATAAAATGGTAGAAGGAGTAAGACTTTATGAAAATTAGACGTAGCGATCGATTAGTCGACATGACTTATTATTTATTGAACCATCCCTACACATTGATATCTTTAACTTATTTTGCTAAGAAATATAGTTCAGCAAAATCTTCTATTAGTGAGGATTTAACGATTATTAGGCGTGCCTTTGAGGAGAACGGCTATGGAATTGTGGAAACCCTACCTGGTGCTGCCGGAGGCGTGAAATATGTTCCTTTTATAACTGATGAAGAGGCACGTCTATTTGCGACCGAAATTTGTGAGAAAATGGATAGCAATGAACGTGTGTTACCAGGTGGTTATGTCTATTTATCTGACTTACTAGGAAATCCGCAAGTATTAAATCAAATAGGCCGAATTATTGCTTCACAATATCGAGGAGAAAAAGTGACGGCTGTTATGACTGTTGCAACCAAAGGGGTTCCGATTGCGCAAGCCGTAGCCAGTTATTTAAACGTTCCCTTTGTGATTGTGCGTAGAGACTCGAAAATTACTGAAGGCTCTACTGTTAGTATCAATTATGTGTCCGGATCTTCCGATCGTGTTGAAAAAATGGAATTATCAAAGCGCAGTCTCCCTAGCGGCTCCCGTGTCTTAATCGTTGACGATTTTATGAAGGGTGGCGGTACAGTTAGTGGGATGCGCAGTATTATAGAAGAGTTTGATTCTGAAATTGTAGGCGTTACTGTTTTTGCAGAGGCAGCTTACACTTCAAAAGAAACCGAAGATTACGCGTCGTTAATTCGTGTGAGTGAAGTGAATATACGTAATCGTACGATGACTGTCAGTTTAGGAAGTTATTTTGACATTTAGTTACGAGCCACCATAAAATTTATGGTGGCTTTTTCTACTTTCTTCTGTAATCTTGAAGCAGAATATGAGAAAATGAAGAAAAGATACGATTGAACGCTTACAGAGGTTGAAAAAACTGGTTATTTCGGGTAGGATAAAAATTGTGTGATTTCATACAAGAGCAAAGGAGAAAGTTATATGACGAAACGTTTTGCAGTTGTTCTTGCGGCCGGTCAAGGGACAAGAATGAAGAGTAAGTTATACAAAGTTCTACATGAAGTTTGTGGAAAAACAATGGTAGAACATGTCATTGATCAAGTAGAACAAGCGGGTGTGGACAAAATAGTAACGATTGTGGGGCATGGCGCTGAAGCAGTCCAAACGACGGTAGGAAACCGATCAGAATTTGTGCTTCAATCCGAACAGTTAGGTACGGGACATGCTGTTTTACAAGCAAAAGAAACCTTGGGTGGCAAATCAGGGACAACACTTGTTATTTGTGGAGATACGCCCCTATTAACAGCCCAAACACTTGAAAACTTGGTAAAACACCATGAGTCTCAACAAGCAAAAGCAACCATTTTAACTGCTCATGCAGATGATCCACTCGGCTATGGACGTATTATACGTAACCAAGCACAACATGTTGAAAAAATCGTTGAACAAAAAGACGCAACCGAAAGCGAAGCACGCGTACAAGAAATCAATACAGGAACATATGTATTTGATAATGAAATTCTTTTTGAAGCTCTTGCAAATGTTAACAATGATAATGCGCAAGGTGAATATTATTTACCGGATGTAATCGAAATATTAAAAAAACAAGGCCAAATTGTTTCGGCCTATCAAATGACAGATATGTCAGAAGCACTTGGTGTAAATGATCGCGTTGCACTTGCCGAGGCAAGTGTCAAAATGAAGAAAAAGATTAATGAAAAACATATGCGAAATGGGGTTACTTTACTCGACCCTTTTAATACGTATATCGAAGCGGATGTCAAAATTGGTTCAGATACCATTATCGAACCGGGCGTTTTATTAAAAGGACAGACAGTTATTGGTGAGGACTGCTTTGTCGGTACGCATTCAGAAATTAGCGATTCTAAAATTGGTAATCGTGTTCGTGTCATAAGTTCCAATATTGAATCAGCTGAAATGGCTGATGACAGTAACATCGGTCCATACAGTCACTTACGTCCTAATAGTAAGATTGGTGAACAAGTACATATTGGTAACTTTGTAGAAGTTAAAAATGCGCAAATAGGTGCACATACTAGTGTTGCCCATTTAACCTATGTTGGAGATGCAGATTTAGGGGAAAATATTAATGTTGGCTGTGGGGTTGTTTTTGTAAATTATGATGGCAAAGACAAGCACCGTTCAACAGTTGGTAATAATAGTTTCATCGGTTGCAATGTCAATTTAATCGCACCTGTTGAAATTGGTGCAAATACAGTTTTAGCAGCTGGCTCAACCATTACTCAAGACGTCCCAGAACAAGCTTTAGGGATTGCGCGAGCGCGACAAGTCAACAAAGAGGGGTATTGGGATAAACTTCCGCCGTCAAAAAAATAACATAGTCTTATATTAGGTTGGTTTTTATAATGGTTTAGAAGAATGATATAAGAAAGAAACACAAAAAAATAGATTGGTGAGTGGAGAAAATTATGACTACAGAAAACTACAAAGACCCGAAATTGAAGATTTTTTCATTGAGCTCCAACCTTCCATTGGCAGAAAAGATTGCCGCGGAAGTTGGCGTAGAATTAGGTGTTGTTTCATCAACGCAATTTAGCGATGGAGAAATTAAAGTGAATGTTGATGAGAGTATTCGTGGCGCTCATGTATATATTATTCAATCCACAAGTTGCCCAGTTAATGATCATTTAATGGAATTATTGATTATGATTGATGCCCTCAGACGTGCGAGTGCTAAAACCATTAACATCGTCATTCCTTACTATGGTTATGCAAGACAAGATCGAAAAGCCCAATCACGTGAACCAATTACTGCTAAGCTAGTCGCGAATATGATTACTAATGCAGGAGCGGACCGTGTCCTAGCCTTAGATTTACATGCCCCTCAAATCCAAGGATTCTTTGATATGCCGGTTGATCATTTATTAGGAGCACCATTATTAGCGAATTATTTCTTAGATAATAATATGGTAGAAGATGATGTGGTTGTTGTTTCTCCGGATCATGGTGGTGTGACGCGTGCACGTAAACTTGCTGAATTTATCCATGCACCGATTGCAATTATCGACAAACGTCGTCCTAAAGCAAATGTGGCAGAAGTCATGAATATTATTGGAAATGTTCAAGGCAAAAAAGCAATCATCATTGATGATATGATTGATACAGCAGGTACCATTACCTTAGCAGCTCAAGCCTTGCAAGATGCAGGTGCAACCGAAGTTTATGCTTGCTGTACGCATGCTGTTTTATCGGGTCCAGCTATGGAGCGGTTAGAAAATTCCGTTATCCGCCAAGTTATTATTACAGATTC